>CAYJDU010000017.1:0-12873 GCA_964369035.1 uncultured Methanomassiliicoccales archaeon
CAACAAAGTCTCCGATATCGAAGCGGCAGACCTTGGTAACGCAGGCATGGTAGAGTTGAGGAAGATCGAGAGCGAAGAGATGACCTTCATCACCGATGTCAAGGACCCGAAGACTGTGTCCGTCCTCGTAAGAGGAGGGACCAACCACGTCGCGGACGAGGTAGAGAGATCCCTTATAGACGCATGGTCCGCAGTTAGGGTAGCCATCGAGGATGGTCTGATTGAGTGCGGAGGAGGATCCAAGGAGATGGAGATCGCAATGCGCCTTAGGGATCATGCGGCAACCATCGGCGGAAGGGCACAGATCGCCCTGGAAGCCTTTGCATCTGCAATGGAGATAATTCCTTCGACTCTAGCTGAGAACGCAGGTCTCGATCCAATCGACATGATTATCGAGATGAGGAAGCAGCACAAGGGTGGCAATATCACCGCAGGTATCAATCCGTTCTCCGGTAAGGTCGAGGACATGTTCAAGCTCAACGTTATCGAGCCCTACAGGGTCGGCAAACAGGCTTTGAACGCGGCCACCGACACGGCGGTAATGATCCTGAGGATCGATGATGTAATAGCATCATCCTCCAGCGGAGGTCCAGGTCCTGGCGACATGCCAGACATGGACTTTGAGTGAAACTGCGATCAAACAAGGGGGGCGAAAGCCCCCCGTCCAACATTTTAATCACTTGAGGTGATCTTAGATGACTGAAAAGTCTAGAGAAAAGCACGAGCCGGATAAAAAGAAAAAACCTAAAACGGAGGATGTGCCAGATTTGGGACCCGTAAAGGACGAGCTCAAGGAGGCAAGGGAACTTGCCGATCATTATCTCGGCGCGGCCATGAGGATACAGGCGGATTTTGATAACTACCGCAAAAGGTCCGCTAAGGAAATGGATGAGTTCAAAAAACATGCTGCCGATGACTTGATAGCAGAGATATTGGGGACCGTCGACGATCTTGATAGAGCGTTGGCCGTAACCGATGAAGATAACGAGTTCATCCGTGGCATAAAGAGCGTACGTCAGAATCTCATGAAGATGCTGGCGGTACGCGGGGTGGAAGAGATTCCTACTGACCGCAAATTCAACCCAGAATACCACGAGGCGCTTAGTGCGGTGGAGGGTGAAGAGGACGGGGATATCGCCGAAGTGTATCAGAAAGGATACATGTGTGGTGACCGGGTCCTTAGGTATTCGAAAGTCAAAGTCACAAAGGCCTCCGATAAGGAGTGTCAAACAACCGGGAACGGTAAAATATAATCAAAGAGGATGAAAAATATGTCAAGAATAATTGGAATCGATCTGGGAACGAGCAACTCGGCCGCTTCGGCCATGGAAGGCGGAAGGCCTGTAATAATCCCTAGTGCAGAGGGTACAAGTGTCGGAGGGAAATCCTTCCCCTCTTACGTAGCATTCACCAAAGAAGGTGAGCTGTTGGTGGGAGAGCCGGCAAGGAGACAGGCGGTCACGAACCCTGAAGGCACCATAAAGAACGTAAAGAGAAAGATGGGATCAAACGAAAAACTAACGGTGTTCGGAAAAGAATACACTCCTCAGCAGATTTCAGCTTTCATACTTCAGAAAATAAAGAGGGATGCTGAATCCTTCCTCGGTGAAAAGATAGGGAAGGCCGTCATAACAGTGCCGGCTTACTTTGACGATAACCAAAGACAGGCCACCAAGGACGCAGGAGCTATAGCCGGATTGGAGGTCGTACGTATGATAAACGAGCCTACATCCGCCGCTTTGGCATTCGGGTTGGATAAAAGTGGGACCGAACAGAAGATCATGGTCTTCGATTTCGGTGGAGGTACTCTTGATGTCACTCTCATGGACCTAAGCGACGGTGTATTCGAGGTCCTTTCTACGAAAGGGGACACTAAACTCGGAGGTTCTGATATGGACGAGACGATCACTAAATTCGTTACGGACGAATTCAGGAAACAGACTGGGGTAGATATCACAGCGGACAAGATGGCGTTCTGGAGGGTAAGGGAAGCTTGCGAGAAGGCGAAGATCGAACTTTCCACAACCATGCAGACCGAGGTCAATCTACCGTTCATCGCATCCGATGCGTCGGGACCCAAACACCTTGTTCAGACCCTCACAAGGGCCAAACTCGAAGAACTCGTGGAACCCATCATCTCAAGATGTAAATCCAGCATCGAAGGCGCAGTAAGTGACGCCAAACTGAAGATGGAACAGATCGACAAGATCATCATGGTGGGCGGACCCACAAGGATGCCCGTGGTTCAGAACTACGTCGAGAACATCGTAGGTCCCAAGATCCAGCGTGGAATCGACCCGATGGAATGTGTTTCCATGGGAGCTGCGATCCAGGGTGCTGTTCTTTCAGGTGATGTCAAGGATGTCCTTCTGTTGGATGTCACACCTTTGACTCTAGGTATAGAGACTCTAGGGGGAGTTGCAACACCTCTCATAGAGAGGAACACGACGATACCCACCAAGAAATCACAGATATTCTCCACGGCTGCTGATAATCAACCGTCCGTTGAGATAAACGTTGTACAGGGTGAGAGGAAGATGGCCACGGACAACACGTCCCTGGGACGCTTCATATTGGACGGAATACCGCCAGCACCCCGTGGTGTGCCCCAGGTTGAGGTTACTTTCGATATAGACGCTAACGGTATAGTCACCGTTACGGCTAAAGACAAAGGTACCGGCAAGGAGCAGAAGATAACCATCGCATCCTCAAGCAAACTAAGTGACGAAGAGATTCAACAGATGGTTAAAAATGCGGAGATGTTCGCAGAGGCTGACAAGAAGAGGGTGGAACTCATCGAGGCCCACAATCAGGCTGAATCATCGATCCACACGGTCCGCAAGTCCCTTGAGGATCTGGGAGATAAGGTCACGCAGGACGAACGTTCCTCCATCGAGGCCGCAATCACCGATTTGGAGACTGCCAACAAGTCAGATAAGGTCGAAGACATCAAAAAGAACATCGACAAGCTGATGAAGGCCATGGAACCGATCTCCAAGAGGATCTATCAAGAAGCGTCACAGGCCGACCAGGCCAAAGCTGGCGCTGGCGGACAGAAAGCCAACGAGAAACCGGCCGAAGATAATGTTGTTGACGCGGACTACAAAATAGTCGATGACGACGAAGAAAAGAACTGAGTTGTGATCCTCGAATGGGAAAAGACTACTATGAGACTCTCGGGCTAGGCAAAGAAGCCTCGCCCGAAGAGATAAAAAGCGCATACCGCAAACTCGCCAAGAAATATCATCCAGACGTGTCTGAGGAGACCAAAGAGGTAGCCGAAGCCAAGTTCAAGGAAGTTTCAGAGGCGTACGAGGTCCTATCGGACCCGGAAAAGAGGGAGACCTATGACAGGTATGGTAGCGACGCTATCAACAGTCAGTTCTCCGGAGGCGGTTTCTCATGGGACGACTTTACCCGAGCGGATGACATCAGTGATATCTTCGGAGACATCTTCGGAAGTTTCGGAGGATTCGGAGGTAGGTCTAATTCCAAAAACAGGGGGCCCCGTCAGGGGAACTCCCTGCGTATGGATGTAGAAATAACTCTTTTGGAAGCTTTAAAAGGCTTAAAGAAAAAAGTGGAGATCCCGCATACCGTCAAATGTAAACCATGTGAAGGTACAGGTGCTAAGGACGGAAAGACCACAAGTTGTACAGAATGTAAAGGCAGTGGTCAGGTACGGACCGTTCGTCAGACCATGTTCGGGAACATGGTTTCCGTGGCAGACTGTCCAAAATGCCGTGGTAGAGGGAAATCTTCAGATGAAAAATGTCCGACCTGCCGGGGCTCTGGATATAATCAAGAGACTACAAAGGTCGAGGTCAATATCTCCAAGGGAGTGGACGATGGTTCCACATTAACACTTAGGGGAATGGGTGACGCAAG
This sequence comes from uncultured Methanomassiliicoccales archaeon, assembly GCA_964369035.1. Lineage (GTDB taxonomy): Archaea > Thermoplasmatota > Thermoplasmata > Methanomassiliicoccales > Methanomethylophilaceae > VadinCA11. The sequence continues at coordinate 3,889 of CAYJDU010000017.1, forward strand.
CCCTGAAGGAGGTAAGGCAGGAGATCTTTATGTTATCATACACGTAAAGAAGAATGATGCCTTCGACCGTGACGGCGCAAACCTCTGGACCGGAATAACCACTACGTATCCTAGGCTTGTTCTAGGCGGCAACGAAGAAATTCGTACACTAGAGGGCGAGAAAGCTATATTGAACATTCCTAAGGGAACCCAGGTAGGCTCCGTTCTAAGATTAAGTGGCAAAGGAATGCCCCGCTCTTTAGAATCTACGTCAAGAGGAGACCTCTTCGTCCGCGTAAAGATAGATGTCCCGAAAAAGATATCCAAAGAAGATGCTGACCTACTAAGGAAATTAGATGATCGGGCCGGTTCTAAAAAGACCAAGCAGTCTCTTAGAGAAAAATTAGACGGTGTCTTTTAATAAAAGGGAAATGGCGCCGAGGAAGAGATTCGAACTCTCGAGGCCTTGCGACCAGCGGTTTTCGAGACCGCCACCTTACCGGACTAGATTACCTCGGCTCAGCGAGACAACCCCATCCGTATATTTTTAAATTTCCTATTTTTACGACGTTACAACAATTCATTCTAAATAAAGCATAACATAATTACGGAATAGGAAATGCCATGTCGAAAAATATTACTGAACAGATAATCAGTGCAAAATCCGCAGCAATAAAACTTTCTGCAATGGATAAGCAGATCAAAAATAAAGCGTTAGAGGCAATGGCGGATGCCCTCGACGATAAAAGAGACGAGATCTTAAAGGCGAATGCGAAGGACATGGTCGCTGCCGAGGAACTTGTTAAGACTGGTAAACTGAGCCGTTCTGTGATGAACAGGCTCAAGGTGGACGACAACAAGATATCTGGCATGATCGCAGGAATACTGAGCGTAAGATCATTGGATGACCCAGTCGGGGAGACTCTATCCACAGTGGAACTCGATGAGGATCTGGCACTTTACCAGGTCAGCTGTCCCATCGGATTATTAGGAGTGATCTTCGAATCACGTCCAGATGTCGTTCCACAGATAATGGCGTTATGTCTCAAGAGTGGCAACGCAGTAGCATTTAAAGGAGGCTCCGAGGCGGCTGAGTCCAACAGGGCCTTGTTCTTCATACTTACCGAGGCGATAGCATCTGCAGGCATCCCTAGAGAAGCCTTCGTCCTCATGGAATCCCACGAGGACATCAGTAGCATCCTCGGTATGGACGATTACATCGACCTCCTAATTCCAAGAGGGTCCAACGCCTTTGTAAAATATATCCAAGATAACACCAACATACCGGTTATGGGCCATGATGCAGGCATATGTACAATATACGTGGACGAGGCCGCGGACATCGAGAAGGCGTACCCTGTGATACTGGATTCTAAGATTCAATACCCTGCCGCATGTAACGCGGTGGAGAACGTGTTGGTACACGAATCTATTGCGGAAAAGTTCCTTCCAAAAATGTGCCAGATATTCAACGATAACAACGTGGAGGTCCGCGTGGATAACAACGTGGCCGCCATCGAAGGAGTCAAAGGATACGTTCTCGCAACAGATGAGGATTGGTCTACAGAATACGGGGAACCCATCGTATCAATAAAGATCGTGAGGTCCATAGAAGAGGCTGTCGAGTTCATTGAGAAACATGGCTCCCGGCATACAGACGCTATAATCACCGAAGACCGTAACAGAATGTCATATTTTGTAAAAATGGTCGATTCAGCAGATGTTTTTATAAACGCTTCTACCAGGTTTGCGGACGGATACCGGTTCGGTAAAGGGGCCGAGGTGGGAATAAGTACCAGTAAGATACATGCCAGAGGGCCTGTGGGGATGGAGGGACTGATGATCTACAAGTACGTCCTTATCGGCAAAGGTCAGGAAGTTAAGGACTATGCTGATGGTAGCAAGAAGTTCAAACACTCCCATGTGGAAAGGAAGTGCCCCCTTTGAACGAAAGAAAAGAGTACCTGGGTGAGTTAAAACGCATAGTTGTCAAAGTAGGGACATCCTCGATTACTAGAAATTCACCTGAAGAATCCATCGCATTCTTAGAAAGTATTGCATATCAAGTAAAGACCCTGAGGGACTTCGGAATCGAGGTCATGATAGTGTCCTCGGGAGCCATAGGTATAGGCCTCAGTATAATGAAAATTGACGCCCACCCTAAAGATATACCGACGAGGCAGGCGGCGGCATCTATCGGACAGTCTACGCTCATGCACAGATGGAACACCGCGTTCGAGAAATACGGGTTAATCGGAGCACAGATCCTGTTGACGATGGATGCTTATTCCATAAGGGATACAGCAAACAATCTTAACAATACAACAGAGACGCTCCTTGCTAACGGGGCGATACCCATATTCAATGAGAATGACGCAATCTGTACAAAAGAGATAGATGCGGTCTTTGGTGACAACGATAAGCTATCCGCCGTGATAGCCAGTAACACAGAGTCAGATCTTCTCATAATTCTCTCGGACGTCGATGGTCTTTACGATCTGAACCCTAAGATTCACAAGGATGCAAAAATCATCAGAACGGTGAAGGACGTGGATAAAGTAGTGCATATGGCCGGGGACCCCACCACTCGTATGGGTGTGGGAGGCATGAAGACCAAATTAGATGCCGCACGTATCTGTGCTGATGCAGGATGTAAAATGATAATCGCCTCAGGGTTCGAAGAGAACACCATAATCGATGCCACGTCTGGAATGGAGGTGGGGACGATATTCGTTTCAAACAATGAGATGCCGAAGAAGAGGCGGTGGCTCAAAGTAGCGAACCCAAATGGTTCGATAATCGTGGACAAGGGTGCAGCTAGAGCCTTAAGAAGGCACAGATCCCTCTTACCTGTGGGAGTAACAGAGGTATCTGGCACATTCGATAGCGGCGATCTCATAGCAATACTAGTAGACGGTGAGGAGATAGCCCACGGAATATCCAATTACAGTTCGGAAGACATACAGACCATGATCGGACTGAGGACCCCAGAGGCCGACAAGGTCATGGGCAAGGACCGTCAAACCGACGTTATAAACAGAGAGAATATGGTTCTGTTATGATTTTTTTCCTGGTTCTCCATCGGGATCAACCTCTGTACGTTCACCCCATAATGTGATTCCGGAGGTATCATGGGTTATACGGCTCTTATTGAAGACCGGTTGCTTACCTGCGGACCTCTGACGATTGTAGTCCTTTAAAGCTTCACTAACATATTTGCTTAAAAGCAATATTGCAATCATGTTGCTTATCCCAAGTACCGCCATTAAAATATCCGATATGCTCCAAATGAGCTCTGCCGGTGCAAGGCTAGATATGAACACAGAAAATATTATGACGATTTTGATCAATAGGGAATAGATCGGTCTCTCGCTGATAAATTTTAAATTCGCTTCACAAAGTGAATAGGAACTTATTATACTGGCTAGAACAAAAAGTAAAATGAAGATGGAAAGCGTGGCAGGAGCCAACGTACCTAGAGGGCCGGTGCTGAGGGATTCTGCGACCAACGGTATGCCCTCGGCTATATTTTGGAAGGATGCCAGTCCCGTACTGGTCAATATTATGAACGCTGTACCGGTGCAGATGACGGTGTCCAATATCACTCCGAACGACTGTATTAGGCCTTGTTCGACAGGATGGCTGACATCTGCGGCGGAAGACACATTCGGGACAGAGCCTATACCTGCCCCGTTCGAGAACACGCTCCTCTTGAGCCCCCACATGAGTGCTGCGCCTAAAGTGCCACCTAGAAAACTATCGAGGCCGAACGCACCTTGAATTATCATGATAATAGCATCGTCGATCAGTCTCCAGTTGAATACGACAGTAACCATGACCACGACGAACCAAAGGACCGCCGTTACAGGTACTATCTTTGCAGAGGCCTTAGCGACACCTTTGATGCCACCGAACATTATCAGACCTGCGGTGGTAGCAAGAATAATGGCGAACAAGATGTTGTTACCCTCGAAGTCAAAGGCTGTAACGAAGGAACTCGTGGCACTTGATGATTGTATACCGATGAAACCTATTGCGTAAGTCGTGATTAGAAGAAGTGCTATGAGCATAGCGAATTTTGGGTTCTTAAGACCGTCCCTGATGTAATACGCAGGACCACCGTGAAAAAGACCGTCCGATTTCTTTTCTTTGAAGATCTGTCCTAGGGTGCACTCCACAAAGCAACTAGCGGATCCAATAATCGCGAATACCCATATCCAGAATACCGCACCCGCTCCGCCAAGTATGATGGCCATGGCGACACCGGCTATGTTACCGATACCGATACGGGCACCCACTCCCACCCAGAAAGCCTCAGAGGATGATACGGACCTCTTGCTGGTTTTTTTATCTTTAGAGAATACCAGTCTGACCGATTCAACGAAATGTGTTATCTGGATTCCCTTGAGCCTGTAGGATAAAAATAAACCAATGCCCATTATCAGGACAAGTCCCAGATACCAAATATACGTGTCAACTATATTGACTGCCTCGTGGAATAATTCAGATGATGTCATTATATCTTTCCGATCGTCCAGTCCCCTTGTCCTATATTCGATGGTTTATGCGACGGTCCAGTTACAATCTGGGCCGGTAACTTAGGTATGATCTGATCTTTCGTTTCTAAAGACCTGTGGTCGGGCACAGACCTATTGTAATAAGTAATTACTTCTTTGCGAATTAAAGAAATTGGCTGAATATGTGAATAATTATCTACGAACTAAGACAATATCATAGTTTTAAAAACGGTACAAATAAAGTATCTGGCACTATTGAGTTCAGTCTTCCAAGGATTTTTCCACGGGCTTTTCCCATAGAGGGATTCCTGAGATGTCAAGGTCTATTTCTGTTTTATAAAAACTGGGGTCTTTCCCCTGGCTTTTTTGCTTATTATAATCTTTCAGCGCCGCGACGATATATTTACTAAGGAGTAGCACAGCGATCATATTGCAGATACCCAGTATGGCCATGAACACGTCACAGAGGTCCCATACCAGCTTAGTCGGAGCAAGACAGGCGATGAACACAACCATTACGATAACTATCTTCAAAACATGGGAATATATCTTTTTTTCAGAAATGAACTTTACGTTGGCCTCTGACATAGAATAGTAACTTATGATGCTGGTGAATGCAAACAGTATGATAAATAACGCAAGGATCGCAGGAGCAGTAGAGCCCAAGGGGCCTGTGCCCAGCGTGGCTGCGACCAATGGTGCACCATCTTCGATGCTCATGAACGACATGAGTTCCGGGCTTGTTAGTATGACAAAAGCCGTGCTACTGCAGACTATGACGGTATCCATCATAACTCCAAAGGATTGCATAAGGCCTTGTTTGACAGGATGACTGACCTCTGCCGAAGATGATACATTGGGGACGGAACCTATTCCCGCTTCGTTAGAGAACACGCCTCTCCTAAGGCCCCATATGATGGCGGCGCCCATAGCCCCTCCGAGGAAACTATCGTAACCGAAGGCCCCTTTGAATATCATCACTATCGCGTCGTCTATGAACCTCCAGTTGTACAACACTGAGAATATGACGATCACCAACCAAAAGGAAGTCATCACAGGTACCACCTTAGAAGATGCCTTGGCCACGCGTTTCACACCCCCGAAGACTATCGTGGCGGCAAAAAATGCCAGTATTATGGCGAACATAAGATCATTATGCTCAAAGTCAAAAGCTGTGATGAAAGAGCTCGTGGCGTTAGATGATTGGACGCCGATGAATCCTATCCCATATGTCACGACTATGAGGAACGCTATGGCTGCGGCGAACTTGGGGTTCTTAAGACCGTTCTTAACATAATACGCAGGACCCCCGTGATACAATCCATCCGATTTCTTCTCCTTGAATATCTGTCCAAGCGTACATTCTGCAAAGCTACTGGCGGCGCCGATGAGGGCAAATACCCACATCCAGAATATCGCTCCTGCTCCTCCCATTATGATTGCAAGACCGACACCAGCGATGTTACCCACGCCGATACGAGCCCCCATACTGACCCAGAACGCTTCAAACGATGAGATCGTCTTTTCGTTTTTCTCTTTACTGGGAATGGAACTGGCTAATTTTAACGATTCTAATAAATGTGAGAATTGAACACCTTTAAGCTTAACCGTTAGGATTAACCCGATCCCGATGATCAAGATAAGTCCTAGGTACCATATGTATCCGTCAATTAGGAGGATCGCTTCATGAAAGGAGTCCAGTAAAGTCATGATATCAGATCATCGGTCTAATGTCGTTATTCTAAGGGTATAGGTGTAAAGCTGGTGGGCCCGGCCGGATTTGAACCGGCGACCTCCGCAATGTCAATGCGACGTCATAACCCCTAGACCACGAGCCCAGCATGGTCTTGATACAATCAAAGTAATTATATCTTTTCCTACGAAAAACATAGCCAGATATCCTGGTATATGTTCTGGCACATGCTCTCGACAAGCTTTAATCATGGAAAGTTTCTGCCCGTTGTATGGCCGACCTCAAATTGTTCACCAAGAACGATTGCTCCAAATGCGATTACGTGAAGGAAAGACTCCCTGAAGATGTGGATGTAGAGATTTTTAACGTCGATACCGTAGATGGTTTGGCAGAGGGGGCGTTCTACGGCATACTGGACAAAGGATTCCCTGTATTGGTATTGGATGACGAATACGTTGCAGAAGGGTCTATAGCGATTTTAGACAAGATCAAGGGGATCTCCGACAGCAAATGATAACCTTAGGTATTGAGAGCACCGCCCACACCCTGGGTGTCGGGATTACGGATCCTGATGACAAAGGCATAGTCCTAGCGAATGTCATCGATATGTATAGGCCTCCTCAGGGCGGACTACATCCAAGGGAGGCTGCGAACCATCATGCCGAGAACGTCGCTAAAGATATTGAGAAAGCCTTATCGGAGGCGGGGATAAAGATTGAGGAGGTAGACCTGGTATCATTCTCAATGGGCCCGGGCCTAGGACCGTGTCTTAAAACCTCTGCCACAGCGGCCCGTGCGATATCCCATCGTATGGGAATCCCGATAATCGGTACCAACCATTGTATCGCCCACATAGAGATCGGTCGCGTCCTTGAAAAATGTGACGATCCTGTCCTACTTTACGCATCCGGAGGTAACACACAGGTCATAGCCTTCTCCGAGGGAAGATATAGGATATTCGGGGAAACTGAGGACATTGGTATCGGCAATATGTTCGATAAACTGGGAAGAGCGCTTGGGATGGGGTTCTATGCTGGACCGAGGATAGAGGAACTGGCTCTAGAGGGTACGGAATTATTGGATATACCTTATTCCGTTAAAGGCATGGACGTGTCCTTCTCTGGGATAATGACCTCGGCTCTGGCACTTCATAAAAAAGGTTTTAAACTCGAGGACATCGCCATGTCCGTACAGGAGACCGCATTCGCAATGCTCACAGAGGTGACAGAACGTGCGATGGCCCATACAGGCAAGGACCAGGTCCTGTTGGGTGGTGGTGTGGCTCAGAATAACCGTCTAAGGGATATGGTCAAGGAAATGGCCCAGGCCCGTGGCGCGGATATGTTCGTCCCTGAAAGAAGATATTGTGTGGACAACGGCGCGATGATCGCCTGGTTAGGGCATTTAATGTATAGTTCTGGAGTTCGCATGGACATCTCGTCCACAGCCGTAAGGCAAAGGTTCAGGACAGATGAGGTGGAGATCACCTGGCGCTGATCTGTGAACCTATTATATTATCAAGTTTCTTTATGAACTCTTCTTTCTTATCGGAAGGGAAAGCTCCACCACTGGCTATACGATGACCTCCACCGGAACCGTTCACCGCGGTACATGCTTCCCGAAGTGCAGATGAAAGATCTACTCCTCTTGCCAGTAGTTTATTTGTCGCTCGGCCTGAGACCTTGGCCATATCCTCTGAGGCGTTGATTCCGAAGGTCGGTTTTGTCCCGTCAGAGAAATAGGTCATCGCGATTCCGCATAATACCCCGGTATATCCGGACCGAGTACTGTCGAACCATTGGATGTTCTTCTCTGATGTAAGTCCTCGTTCATCCAGTTCAACGACGCTCAATATAACGTCACGTTTGTATTTTTTTTCGGTTTCTTCAGCGATCCTTATGCTTTCATTATCGCCACAGGCGGCAGCAACGCCTAACCCCATCAACCCGTTCCGTCCACATCCGTCCAGAAGGGAACCGAGTCCTGCCGAATCAAAGTCCCAGTCCTTTAGGGAATATCGTATCCCTGACACGCTGTCGATGGTATCCGTAGATACTCCTTGTTCTATTAATTTCAATATTATAAGTGAGGAAAGCCTTCTTCTGTCGATGTCGGAAAGTTCAGGGCTGTCTGCGGACCTAGGTATCTTTGCCTCGGTCAGGAGTGCTGCTACTCCATCTACGTTCCCGCTCACGCCCCTTATATAAGGTTCGGTGGTCAGAAACAACTCTTCTGTAAGTTTCCCATAAGGAAGGACGGACCCTCTTTCTGTTCTTATATATCCCCGTTCTACGGCCTCATCGAGGAGATAGCCGTTGAGTCCGTCGATGACCTGTTTATCCCCGTGTATGCCAGCGAATGCGATTTGCACAAGGTCCCAGTTCTTCTCATTCATCTCTATGGCGAAAAGACAGGCCATCGTAGACCCGCAGCCGAAGCTCATGCCATCGATCCCATACAGATGTGGATTCATGTAAGATATCCTCTCAGCCTCGGCGTCCACCGTGTGATGGTCGAGTACGATGATATCAGGTTCCAGTTCATCAAGTTCTTTTATGTAGGATGCACCTAGGTCTGTGATGATTATACAACCCGCACTACTATCCTTGATCTCTTGAAACGTAGTATCGTCCAAAGATGTCAATAACGTTGTACAGAACTCTTTACCTTCGCGGATAAGTGTCTTTGCGATTATCGCTGCTGAAGATAGTCCGTCCGCATCGTAATGTGAAAAGATATGGATAAAATTGTGGCCGCGGACGATGTCCGCGGCATTTGAAAGTTCGTCAAGTAGTT
>CAYJDU010000018.1:0-12799 GCA_964369035.1 uncultured Methanomassiliicoccales archaeon
CCTTCTCCGCCGCATGGACGGTGTTGGCCATAAGCATACATATTGTCATCGGCCCCACTCCACCTGGTACAGGGGATATTGCCGATGCTTTCTCTTTAACAGAGTCGAGATCCACGTCCCCTACTAGACGCGTCCCGCTCTTCCTGGTTGAATCCGATATATGATTGGTCCCAACGTCAATCACGACAGCCCCTTCTTTCACCATGTCTCCGGTGATGAAGTTCGCTTTACCTATAGCTACGATAAGTATATCGGCCTGAATGGTAAAGGATGCTATGTCCTTTGTCCTGGAATGGACCACGGTGACCGTAGAATTTGCCTCTTTCGATTTTTGCATCATCATAGCCGCCATGGGTTTTCCTACGATGTTACTCCTTCCCACAATGACAACGTGTTTTCCTTCTGTTTCAACACCAGAGCGTATAAGCATCTGCTGAACCCCTGCGGGTGTGGCAGGAAGGAAATAAGGTTCTCCTATCAACATCCTACCTACATTAGAGGGATGAAAGCAATCCACGTCCTTCGACGGGTCAATGGCATTGATCACCGCTTGCTCGTCTATGTGTTCAGGCAACGGTAGCTGTACAAGATATCCATGGATATCAGGATCCTTGTTCAGTTCATCCACCTTTGCCAGGAGTTCTGCCTGTGTTGTGACCTCTGGCATAATGAACGTATCAGAGTGCATGTTAAGCTCTTGGCACTTTTTACCCTTCATACTTACGTAGGTGTGGGAGGCAGGGTCGTCGCCGACCAGGACTACACCAAGACCTGGTGTGACCCCTTTCTCCTTAAGCGCAGCTATCCTGACTTCTAGCTCTCCGTAGATCTCCTGGGAGACGTCTTTGCCCAGGATTAAATCAGCGGTCATGATATCCTTGAACGAACCGCACTTTATATTTATTCCCTTAATTAGCGCGAGAGAAGTTTTCTGCCGCTTCCGGGATCGTTTCTGCCCTGAAACCGTAATCTAGAATCTGCCCCACCACCAGTCTGAGGTCCTCCTTATTACTTTCAATGGCTTTTTCGGATAAATATCCGCCTTCGATGCGCTCGGTCATGTGCCAGCTATGTGTGGCAAGAAGGAATATCCCCTCTTCTATCCCTGATGCCATGTTCACGTAGTCGGAAGGGGTCCGTTTACCTTCGTGCATCGGCCAAAGATAGCCTACGATCTTCCTGCCTTTACTATCTTTACCTACTGGCACAGGCACTTCGGTGATCTCGTCCAACTCGTACGGCATCATCTGTTCCTTTATGGTCATGTACTCAGAGGAATCATATCTTATCCCTATGTCCCTCAGTATCTTCGGGACTTCCGGGGACATTCGCATATAAGGCATCCTAGAACATCTGGGTCTTACACCCAGCATGTCCTGGATGGTGTCGTATGATCTCGTTAAGATCTCTTTCTTACCACCGACCGGGAAGTCCGCTGTAAGATCTTCGTGGTCGAAACCGTGTATACCCACCTCACGTCCGATCAACGATTGGGCGCCTATATTCAGCAGGGTCCTCCCTTCTGCGAAATATGTTGCCTTCACGCCCATCTCGTCCAGTATGTCTGTGAGTATCTCTATTCCCTTGGCAGAGGAACTGTATCTAGGTGATGTACCGGATCCTCTATCGAAGGAACCTGCCTGACATGTTCCAGGCAGGGGGATATTAACGTCCCGGTCCACATCCACCGTTAGGCAGAACGAACGCATGCTTCACATCAGACTAGGTGCGGAGACGTGTTTTATCAACATTCCTTCGATCTCTATAGGATTATGACGTTCGGCTATCTCCACTGCACGCTTCAGCTTAGTCTCGTTATCGGCGTATATCTCGAACAACACCGTCCCTACCTCCACTCTCTGGCCTTTCTTACGGAACAGCAACATACCTGCTCCCTTATCGTTAGGTGACCCAGCGGCCCTAGCGATGACCACCAGGTCCTTATTTTTGATATTATGGACGTAACCGCTCTTGGACGAACGGATCTCGGCCATATGTATACCTGGTTTGAGGTCTTCGGAACTGATATCGTAGTTACCGTCCTGAGCTTTTACAATCTCCCTGAATTTTTTCATAGCTGCACCGGATTTCAAGATCTCCCTGGCCTTTGTGGCTCCATTGGCTATGCCACCCATCTCAAGGATTATACCTGCCAGATCACAGGCCTTCTCTATCACACTGGAAGGATGGTCGACACCTTCTAAGATGCGGATACATTCTCGGGCCTCAAGATTCGGGCCTATGGCACTTCCCACAGGTTGGTCTGCGTATGTGATGGCACATTCAATGTGCATACCCAGCTTGTCCCCTAAGTCCATGAAATCCCTGGCGTAAGCTCTGGCTGATTCTATGGTGGAGACCTTTGTTCCGGATCCCATGGGTATGTCCATCAAAAGATAATCGGCACCTATGGCAAGCTTCTTACTAAGTATGGAGGCAAGCATCTGGGGCCTTGGATTGATCCCCAAAGGGTGCTCGATTTTTATCACAAGATCATCTACAGGTGCAAGGTTCATGGCGCCTCCCCATGCAAGGGCACCGCCAGTGGTCTCCGCCACTTCCTTAAGACGTTCGGCGGAAAGTGCCACATTGCAGAATGTTTCAACGAAATCCGATGTCCCGCAGGCACTGCTTATCGCACGTGAGGACGTTTTAGGTAACATCAACCCCGCCGCGGCCACAATGGATACGACTATAGGGGTCACCTTGTTCCCAGGGACACCTCCCATACTGTGGAAGTCGAATATAGGTTTCCTATCGAATGCGATACGTTCTCCTGTGTCCACCATGGCTGTGGCAAAGTTTGCGATTTCCTCGATACACATCCCGTTTATGTATAGCGCCGTAAGCCAAGCCGATATCTCGATCTTTGAGAGTTTATTATCCAGGATATCCTTTACGATACCGTATATCTCGTCCTTGTACAGAGATTCTGCATCCATCTTCCTGCGGATACTACGCACAGATTCAGGGGCGGTTGAGAACTCGACGGAGACCGTCTCGCCTTCTTTTGCGCCTGTTGTCGCAATAGTCTTAGCAGGCATAAGGATCGTGCCCTGCTTAACCAACGTATCCGATCTGCTCACCAGGACCGTGGCTACTCCTTTGCCTTCAATCCTTACTCTGTCGTTCTCCTTCACTCCTAGCTCTATGCAATCGTCGTCATGCAATAGCACCGTCGGTTCTGACGAGTCCACATCATAATATTTTACTATCAGATTCATTCCCTAATCCCCCATTTCTCTAATGCCTGTGCCAGCTCCTTGTGAGTCTCAGCATATTTCTCTATCGAAGAGCCGTTGTATATCGCAGTGGAGGCTTGGGACATCGCCATGGCGCCACTCCTGACCCCTCCTGGATGTCCTGCGATACCTCCGCCAGCCTGTATCTGTACGTTGAACCCTGTTTCCTTAAGCATCTTACCCAACATTCCAGGGAAAACGCCACCTGAACATACGGGCATAACCGTCCTGTAAGGCATCGAAGGGTCCATGCATGCCTGGAGATTGTCACGGTCGCCCTGTATATCGCCAGTCATCTTACCTGCGCCCAAAGTACCTATGTGCAAAGCGTCCCCGCCGCACATTCTCACCATTTTGACTATCGGGAGCATTGCGATACCGTGTCTAGGGTCCTTTGTCATTGCTGCGTGCATCGTCCTGTGCACATGTATTGGAATCTTGATAGAGGGGTCCTCAGATAGAGCTTGGACAGCTGCAAAACCACATGTTATGACGTCCACCATCAACTGTCTGGCACCCCAGCTCTGTGCGTTCTCTGCGACCTCTATGATCTTGTCGCCGTTGGTACTGACGTTTATCGCATGGATCATCTTTTGGCCTTCGCTGGCCAGTCTGTCCAACGACTCTGCGACGGCTATGGTACGTTCCTGGATCGGACAGAACTTCTGGTTCACCAGGGTCTCGTCGTCCTTACTGTTGGTAAGTCCGCCTGAACCTGCCTCATAGACGTAATTCGCCGTTTCTTTAGGTGAGAGCCCTATCTTCGGTTTCACTATGGTCCCTATCAACGGCCTCTCCGGACGTCCTACCAACTTCCTGATACCGTCGGCCCCGAACCTAGGCCCTCTGAACATCGACCTGATGCTTCTAGGGAACTGTATGTCCTCGAAGCGTACTTTCTTCAAGGCATCCAATCCGTAAAGGTTACCAGACACCACGCTCAGGATCTGCGGGATACCGCCGATGTCCACGCTGAAATCAACGTCAGGGAATGATATGGTCACAAGGTCGCCCTCTATGGCTAGGACCCGGGCACCGTATTTCCTCATGGTATCCTCTGAAAGTGTAGATAATTCCGTCCACGTTCCAGTGGATTGTTCCGCCGCTATGGCCTCTGCTGCCTTTTCAATGGGCAAATCAGAGGTCACACGATATTTGCAGACCATATCTGTTGCTGGGTCTGCTTCCTCTCCTAAATGTAAATATGAGAATCCTGTCATTTTATCACTCCTCCAATGTATCGTCACCCAGTTGTTTTATCATCACATCGTAGACGGACCCGGGATGTATCACGCCTACGTCGGTTATTATGGCGTCTATATACGCCGCTGGAGTACTATCGAACACGGGATTGAATATCTTTACCGCGTCGGATATCTCCCCTTCTTTCACGACCTCATCATCGCTACGTTCTTCGATGACGACCATGTCGCCGAAGATCGTTGCCGAGGAGAATTTATATGTTTCACTGCAGACATAGAATTGGACTCTCGCCTCATGGGCGGCCAGAGCTATCTGGGATGTCCCTATCTTGTTGATCAACGCCCCGTGGGATGTTATGGTGTCTGCTCCAACGAAAACCATATCCACCTTCTTCATTACCAAACGCACGGCACTGTCTATTATCAACGTCACATCGATACCGGCCTCTGCCAGTTCGTTCACCGTTAGGATACCTTGTCTCCATGGACGGGATTCTGTTGCGTATACTTTGAACTTTATGCCCTGTTTATGGGCCTCCTTCAGCACACCGATCACCGCACTGCTGTTACAGTGGGTCAAGATAACGTCCCCGGACCTTATGCGGTTCGCACCGATCTTTGCTATGGTCTCGGCCGCTTTCAAGGATATCTCAATGAACTCGTCAGCGTTCGATGCCACTGTCTCTCTGGCCTCCTTCAAGGTCTTTGCTGAAGACAGACCTCTCGTTGTAGATCTGACTCCGTTCCATAACGATACCGCCGTTGGGCGGGATGCAATGAGTGTATCTGCACTCTTCTTAACGTCCTCACGGAATTTTTCCAATTCCGTTCCCTTATAATTTCTTGCAAAATTGCTCATGGCGGAAGCTCCTGCACGAGCTATCTTTCCCGCTCCGCGGATGGTCATGTTATTAATTGATTCTGCTGTTTCCTCAATACTTTCTGCCACGCTCACTTATGTTCTCACCTTATTATATACGTGTCTGACTCGGTATGAGAACATGTTGGGCTATCCTACGGGCATCATCGATTCCTTTAACTAGATAAATCGCCGCTAGAAATGCTTCGAAGGCGTCGGACCTCATGGTCTCATTTATGATTGGACGTTTTGTCACCGGGTCTACGTGTCCTCCTCCCACCAACATCAGGTCATCGAACCCCATATCCGATGCCAGGACCGCCTCGGATATGCTGTGGTTACTTACGATATCCTGTTTCGCATCCGTCATCTTACCTTCAGATAGATCGGTGTTTTTGAAGATGTATTCGCATGCTATGAACTCTAAGACCGCGTCACCGAGGAACTCCAACCTCTCGTAATTACTGAGGCCGTAATATTCGTTAGAAAAACTGTCATGGACCAGTGCGGTGGTAAATATCTTCAAGTCCGCATATGGAATATTACGATATCCGAAGGGCGGTCTCGCAAGAAACTCCCTTATTCGGCGTTCATGTTGTTCAAAAACATTCACAACATATTAACACATCAGGATTATTTTACTGTTAAGGTCTCATTAGCCTTATTACCGTGTTCGTCGTTCAGTATAGCATGGCCCGGAAGAAGCGCATAAGGATGAGGGGTGTAAAACACACTTCAAAAAGATTCGAGGAGGAGTTGATCGATTGCTCAGCGGAGCTGGCGACCAACCCGGGTGTGCTCAGACCTATGTGCGCAGGCAACTGTCGCAAATGTCACTTCGATAAGATCTTCAGAGACATAGAGATAATCTCTAACCACGCCGATAAGCCGGATTCCCTAAAGAAATATGCGTCCCGAGGCGAAGATATAGCTCGTGCCTACGCTGGAACCATATCTTTGGCCACAGACGGTACAGTCCCGTTATTGGCTACCGCACAGCTGGGAGGAGAAAAGATATCCTACGCTGTAAGAGGTTCCGTAGGTGCGGACAAACTCATCGGATGTCAATATTATAAGGACCCGAAGACCAGGCTGTTACTTTACAACACAATGGTGAAGAAACACCGTCTGCATATGTACTCCTTCGGTGAGGAAATCGTTTGTTCTGATAAACCTAACATGCCCGAGGACTATCTTTACGACACGTTCTGGGAAGGGCCCTACGAGTTCAAAGATGATTCCTTGGATTGTGGACATGATGCACTTGCTTCCCTGGAAATCAGAATCAAGTCCATGAATGAGACGGTACGGATATGCTCTGAATGTGCTAAGGATGTCTCCACCTTGCAATACATAATCTCGAGGATAGCCGCGATAGACCCACTTGAAGATTTCCAGGTCACCGTAGTCCACAAATACCGCTCCGAAGGGGAGGACGGCCGAGTGATCATCGACAAGGATCAGTTAAAGAAATACTCCATGGGGGCCATCACCGATAAGGCGTTGATCAATTCAGTTATGAAGACTGGGATGAACACCTTGAAGGGGAGTGAGACCGCTACGTACATCATAGGAAACAAGAACTTCGGTTCCGATCTGAATGCGTTTGTAGATTCACTGAAAGGGTCGGAAGCTGACCGTACTTCGTTGAGATTATTTTTAGAGGATACCCCGACACCTATCGTCATAAGAGCCGAAAGGGTGAACGAAGCACTTTCGGCCATATGGGAATCCAATTATGGTAGGATAATAGAGCTGAGTACCTCGAAAGGTACCGCGGAGTCCATGGGAAACGTCTCCAAAGGAGTCCCCTCTGATGTCCTGACAGACGCCAGGAAAAGATTTGCCATGGCCGACATCGTCGGGGCTTTACCTGTGTTCATTAGACCTGGTCCTATCACGATTATGTGTGATACCCTTGCAAAGGCCGCCAAAGTGGGAGGTGCTCCGATGATCCTAAAATCATTGGACAGAAGATTTGCCAAAGATGAGAATCATCGTTCCATATCCGCGGCTTTCCTTGCAGTCTGTGATCCAGATGAGAAGTATCCATTCAAGATGTCTAAGTCTGAGATGAATTTCAAGGAATATCTGATGCCCTTCGCAAAGATGTTGGTCGACTCGGACCCTTCAGACTATATAGAGAGCATGAACACAATGTTGACCGCCTGTAGTTCAGGGGAATCAGTCTAAGATCCGAACGTCAGCCACATAATGAGATACTGAGGGTGCGAATGACTTGACCTCACGGATACTCAGTATCTCATAGTTATCACATACCGCAGAGAATATCCTTTCCACGCAGATATCCTGATCCCCTGTTGGGAACGTGTCATGATAATGTATTGTTCCTCCTGGCTTTATCATCGAAAGTGCCTTAGGTAAGAATTTTGACGTGGTCTGAACATAACCCATGAGTATTCTATCAGCGAATCTAGCCCCTGGGATACTACGATTGTCACCTAACATAGGGATCACGTTCTTCATCACTTTATTAAGTTTTATATTCTTTAATAGGAATTTATACGAATCGGGGTTCTTCTCACATGCAAATATCATCCTGGCACCTGTGAACTTAGCTATGGGCAACGTAAAATATCCAATGCCTGCGAACATGTCCACCACTATCTCGTCGGAACAATCCAACTCTCTCATTCTCATCCTTTCATCTGTGTTACCGGATGCGAACATCACCCTGGTCACGTCAAGATCGTAAAGGATGCCGTTCTCGAGCCTTATCGATTCGGTCATGTCTCCGTATATCATCTCGGTACTGGGTCTTCTGAATTCGCCTGTTATGCCTGAAATATCAGCACATACGGCCTTTACTCCTAGAACCTCAGCGTAGGCCTTCCCTATCTCGTCCCTATGATCTGTGCACTTTTCAGATAACTTGATTATTGCTACGTCCCCGACGAATTCCCATTTCATGGGAAGTATCTGTGATACTTCAGAATCAAAATGAGCCAGTTTCTTCAATATACGTTCCTGAGGAGTCATTCTTTCCCGAGAATGCGCCTCGGCCTCGCACAGCTGAAATTTCGTTACTTCGTCTAAATGTTCTGAAATTATGGGAACCAACCTGAATTTCCCTTTTTTGGATATCTTAGCGGACCTATCCGCGATTCCGGAAGATATCAGCTCAGGTATTACGCGAGAAGCTACGTCCTCAGGTACCATAGCGGCAATGGTCCTCTTCATAAGAGTGCCCTCAGAAGCACTGGGATGAACCTTATCATATCCCCTTTACCTAGATGGGAGACCACATCACTGGGACTATCAAGATCTATCTCATCAAGAATGCTACGGACTGATTCTTTGGAAGCCACTTCACCGGCCCTATCGAGATCGGCATCTGTGAATTTTACATAGGCTCGTCGTAACCTATATCCGTCACGCATTTCTTTTCCTAATTCTCCCTTCCATTTTTTTTCATACTGGGACATATTCTTTGAAGAAAAATCGTTGGTCTCGAACACTATATTTGCCACTTCTTTTAGGGATTCGGCAGCTTTAAAGATTGGAAATAGACCTCCGCCTGATATCGGCTTAACTTGTCCTGCTGCATCCCCTATCAACATCAAACGCTCACCGTATGAGCTGGGACGTCCTCCTAAAGGTATCTTCCCCGAATATTTCTTTATGATTCTGGCATCTTCGAGACCAGCGGCTTTCAGGAGCGGTCCCATATAAGATATCGGAGGTCCTGCCGACCAGGAAGTACATAGACCCACACGTACAAAATCGCCGAATGGTATCTCCCATGAGAAAAATCCTGGTGCCACCTTGGAACCTAGACGGATGTTGATCATGTCCTCTTCTTCGTACTCCTTACGGATGTCCATCTGGAATCCACGTACGTATTCCCTAGGGCCGTTCGTACCGAGAGTGTTTGCGATACGTGAACTGTGGCCGTCCGCACCTATAAGCAGGGAACATTCCGTGGCCCCGTTGGTAGAATCAATGGTTACTTTATCAGATATCCTGTGACCAAGATATTTTTCATTGAACCTGTATTCGGCACCAGCGTCGTTGGCCTTACAGGCCATCTTACGGTCCAGGTCCGCTCTATCGATTACGTTGGCCTTAGGCCATTTCGACCTGACAGATATTTTTCTGCCTCCAGGAAAGAATACATTGGCCCCGTATAGTTTGTTAAGTATGTCCGGACGTACGCCTGACATCTCAATGACCTTGTCCGTCACGAGACCGGCACATCCCATGGGTGTACCTGATTCGGCATGCTCCTCGAACACTATCACGTCGTGTTCTTTAGCCAGAAGTTCTGCAGCCTTACTTCCTGCGGGCCCGCCGCCGATTACGACGGTTCGATGCATGTTCAATTCTTCTTTGACTTTTCGAAATCAGAGACGAACTTGGCGATACCTTCGTCGGTCTTTGGATGAGATACCATCTTGAGCAATATGTCGTAAGGTATCGTAGAAATATCACATCCCGCCAGTGCCGCGTCTAGAACGTGTACTGGACTCCTTATGCTGGCTGCGATGACCTGTGTATCGTAACTATAGTTACCGAATACACCACAAATCTGACCTAGGAGGTCTGATCCATATATCCCAATGTCGTCGAGGCGTCCTATGAAGGGTGAAACGTATTTGGCTCCCGCCTTTGCTGCAAGTAACGCCTGCTGAGCGGAGAAGATCAATGTCATATTGACCTCGATACCTTCCGAAGAAAGAACTTTGGTAGCCTTTAGTGACTCTGTGCACATGGGAAACTTAACGTTGATGTTCTCATGGATCTTTGCAAGTTCCCGTCCTTCTTTTACCATCTCCTCCCATTCGATGGACATGGCCTCAGCGGATATCGGACCGTCGACTATCTTTGCGATTTCCCTTACGCGGGTACGGACATCTGTGCCCTCTTTCGCTATGAGACTGGGGTTAGTGGTCACTCCATCAAGTATCCCCCAGCTGTTAATTTCCTTGATCATGTCTAAATTCGCTGTGTCTATGAAGATCTTCATTGTTTCATCCCTTTTTCTTTATCGACCTGTGGGCCGCTTCTACTATGTCTTTCACCGTGAGCCTGTATTTTATGAACAGCTCATCAGGTTTTCCAGATTCACCGAAAATGTCCCTGGTCCCCACCCTCTGTATAGGCGTGGGCATCTCTTCAGAAAGCAGTTCGGATACTGCAGAACCGAGCCCTCCGATGATACTGTGCTCCTCGGCTGTAACTCCACAACCTGTCTTGGATACTGAACTCAATATCGTCTTACTGTCAAGAGGCTTGATGGTGGATACGTCTATTACTTCTGCGTGTATGTTCGATCCCCTTAACTCCTCTGCGGCCTCCAGACAACTGGATACCAACTGACCGGTACCGAATAAGGTTACGTCGTCTCCTTCCAGAAGGACCTTTGCCTTACCTATCTCGAATCTCTCGCCCTCTGTGTTTATAATCGGTACAGGTGAACGGCCCATTCTCATGTACACTGGACCTTTATATTCCGCTATCGCCAATGTGGCAGAATAGGTCTGATATGCATCCGAAGGGGATATCACGGTCATGTTAGGCAGACTTCTCATCAGCGAGATATCCTCTAATGCCTGATGGGAAGCTCCGTCCTCTCCGACACTTATGCCGCAGTGCGTTGCGACGATCTTAACGTTAAGTTCAGGGTATGCTATACCTAGACGCACCTGCTCCCAACATCTTCCGGATGCGAATATCCCGAATGTCGATGCAAAAACAGTCTTACCTTCTGCGGCAAGTCCGGATGCGATACCCATCATGTTCTGTTCGGCTATCCCGACTTCCACGAACCTCTCCGGGCAGACCTTGTAGAACTCCCATGTCTTCGTGGACCCTGCCAGATCCGCATCTAAGACGACGATGTCCTCACGTGCCGCCAGCTCTTTCAATGCTTTACCATAATAATCGCGCTGTGCTAACATTTGAGTCATATGCATTTCCTCATGGCTTCAGCTATTTCTTTCTCAGCACATTTGACCTCTTCAGAATTACAGCACTTCCCATGGAAGTCTATATTGTTCTCCATGAATGATACACCACGCCCTTTGACGGTGTTCAATATGATCATAGAAGGCTTCTCCCCAGCTTTCTTTGCCCAGGAACATGCTTTGAGGATCTCCCCGATGTCGTGACCGTCGATCTCCTTCACTCTCCATCCGAAGGCTTCCCATTTATCGACAAGTGGATTGAGGCCGATCACGTCCTCGGTGTTTCCTGTTATCTGTAAACTGTTACGGTCAACGAAGGCGATCAGATTGCTCATTTTATAATGGGATGCGAACATCGCTGCCTCCCAATTCATCCCGCTCTGTAACTCCCCGTCACCTAATAGACAGTATATGTGGTGTTTCTTAGAATCCATCTTCGCGGCAATCGCCATCCCGCATGCCATGCTTAAACCTTGACCAAGGGAACCTGTGGACATTTCCACACCCGGGACCTTTCCACGCACTGGGTGGCCTTGAAGTCTGCTATTGATCTTTCTTAAGGTCAAAAGTTCCTCCACAGGGAAATATCCGGCTTCGGCCAATGATGCGTATAATATGGGCGCAGCATGACCTTTCGATAATATGAACCTGTCCCGACCATCCCAATGTGGGTCCTCGGGACGGTGGTTCATGACTTTGAAATATAATGCAGCCATAAGATCAGCGGATGAAAGAGAGCCACCCGGATGTCCTGACCCTGCAGCGGATGTCATCTCGATAACGTCAAGTCTGAGCTTGTTGGCAATCTTATTCAACTCAGCTTCATTCCTGACCAAACAAATCACCAAGCTCAGTCGCTTTCTATTCTTGGAGCCAGAAGATAATCTACCCTTCCGTTCCCATCAGCGAGTTTGAAATTCATCTTTATCGGATAATCTGAGTCAAGCTCTATGCCCACTATCGTCCCGGTAGGTATCGCCTTAATAAGATTAGCGAAATAATCCAAAGGGAACAGACTACGATATGTCCCGTCCCCTTCGGGGACCTCCATGGATTCTAACTTTTCTTTAGGGATTATAAGACTAGCGGAATCCGTATCCCCTTCACAGGATAGTTCGAAACCTAAAGGACTGACCGTAAGTGCGATATGATCGGATATCGTCTCTGACGCTCGTATCCCTTGCTGGAGTTCTTCTACGGGTATGAATACCTTTGAGGATAGCGAGAGCTGGGGGAATTTGGGGTCGTTCATACCTGACGTGTCCACCAGATGCATCCGACGGGTTATGTTACCTACTTTGAATATTAGTTTTCCGTGGTCCTCGTCCTGTTCCATTGATATTATATCGCCCGAGGAGGCCAACTTCAATACACTTTTTACCTTATCGAGGTCCAGTCCGATCTCGGTCTCATCCGCCGCATAGGACTCAAAAGCGCCGGATTCGACGCGTACTTCGATCATCGCAACATGTGCGGGGTCTACGGCCTTCAGGTTGATTCCGTCGGGTTCCACAGTGAACTTTACCTCATCGATGAGCGTCGAAACGATATTGACGAGACCTTTCAGCG
>CAYJDU010000019.1:0-12453 GCA_964369035.1 uncultured Methanomassiliicoccales archaeon
ATCATGGGTATTCAGTAAGCCATCTGGCCATTCTGAGCTCTTCAGAAGTGTTCACATTGATTGCAAGGTCGATACATGAACATTTAAAGAAATCCTCGGTAAGATATTCGCCGTCCAATGTACGTTGTCTATCCATAATGTTGATACCGGACATGACCCAGGACTTGTCTTCCAGACGTATGGTGTATGACGGGGTGATGCCAGACTTGATAACGAACTCTTCGTCGACAACGGTTATCATAGACTGCATATCAGGGTCAAAGGCCTCTGCGATACGGTCTATAACGTTAGTAGATAGTAATGGAAGGTCCGAAGGAGAGGTCAGGACGAATTCCGAGGTCATAATCTCCAGAGATGTGTGTATGTCCTCGACGTAACTGTCCCCTCCGGTCCTAATCGTTTCAAATCCGAGATCGTTAAGATATATCTCGGTCTGAGGCGTATTAGAACTTACTGATATAAGGATCGAAGAAATGTGTTTAGAACTCTTTAATGCGGATATGACATGCATAACAGTAGGTTTGCCACCTACTGCCAGCATAGGTTTCTCTATACCACTGTTCAGCATCCTGGTGCCTTTACCGCCTGCATTGATTAGTGCTTCAAATTTCATATTCGGATCAGTATAGTCATCATTATTAGGAAGAACAACAACATCGCTGCAGAGACAAAGGGGCGAGCGATCTCATTAGTTGCTCCAAGTACATCCCCGGTCGTTGCTCCGAAGGTCCTGTCAGCTAGCTTGGACATCATTATCCCTACCACCATAGATACCACAAGACCTATGACGATAGAGGCAAACAATGCGATGATGAAGAACGAAAAGTTTCCGATCAAAGGGTCTGCCCAATATCTTAGATGGACCCAATTCATTATAGATAGTATTACAGTCGTAAATATTAGGCCGACGATCAGTAATATCGCGGATAGACCTGTTGATTTTAACATTGTGTCAGTATCTGCTTTCTTTACCTGATTGGAAGCCATGCCTTCTCCAGGGGTCCCCATTGCCGCTGCACAGGCCATGGAGTTCTTAATCAATATCTCGGTAGCCGGAATTATGAAGAACAATGCGAAGAACATTAGGTCGTTCCAATTGTTACCGACGGAATATATAGCCAATGTAGCCAACATTACTATGAGTGCCAGACCCAATCCTCCTGCGCCTATGTTCGTATCCTTCATAGCCGTGATGTGTTTCGCCTGATTTCCCGACGCGACCATTCCATCGCCGAAATCAACAAGACCATCGAAGTGAAGGAATTTACTACCTATCAAAACGGTACCCAATACCGTGATGGCAATTATTGGTCCTAGCGGGAAACTAACATAATAGTTGAGCAGGAAAAGAAGGAACATCTCGATCATCAATACCGCTCCGAATACCACGCCGACCAGAGGTACCAGGTGGAAATTACTATCCATTGCGTCCATTTCCATCTGTCCTACGTCTTGCTTTTTTATAGTGAAGAATGACAACATACCCTTTATGGCAGCCCTAGAATTACCGCTTGATATGTTCAGGTCCATTTTCGGCTTCTTATTTCTGTCCGTTGATGTATCGGCGTATTCCGCCGGCATCTCTGAAATCTCCACGTTATCGGATGGTCCGATACCTGTATGTTGGAGATTGATATATGACTCTGATACGGGCGCCTCTGACTCAGAAGTGTGCTCCGAGGGTCCTATACCTCCAGAAGTGTGCTCCGAGGGTCCTATACCTCCAGAAACCCTTGCCTCAGGCACAGGCTGATGGCTTTCGATGGGTTCCTCTTCCTGTACTGGTTCGGACTTTGACAGCACGTTGACCTGTTCCTCAACGGCATTTGGCCGTTCTGTTTCTTTGTCCTCGTCACCAAGTACGACATGGGCCTGAGATTCGTCTACATCAGACGGCGCCATCACTTCGATCTTTGGAATTTGTTCATTTTCTTCATTGGTCATTTTGACGCCTCCCTATAAGACAATATAGATTCCCTCGAAACAGAAATCCCTGTAACAAGACCTTTTACGGCCCCTTCGAGGATAGTTCCTGCCCTTACTATAGTCCGTATGTTGTATGCATATATCTGAAATTTTACATTTATACCTACTTGTCCAGAAACTTGTTCTGCAACTACTTCAGCCACATATGTAGCCACATTCATTGACAGATCATCCATTGCGGATGTGTGAATCTGCCCTTTATCAGTGGAAAAAGTTTTGACTATCTCGTCGGATGATACGGCGTATTGCATTATTGAAGCCAATACCACGTTAGATCTCAGACCATCCAACTTATCTGACAGCCACTCTATTTCCTCCATGTCTAGGTCCAGTGTCTCCGATATGGACTC
Organism: uncultured Methanomassiliicoccales archaeon; assembly: GCA_964369035.1. GTDB lineage: Archaea > Thermoplasmatota > Thermoplasmata > Methanomassiliicoccales > Methanomethylophilaceae > VadinCA11. The sequence continues at coordinate 2,337 of CAYJDU010000019.1, forward strand.
CATCAAATCGTTTCTGGTGATTCCTGCTTCTGCTAGAATGTCAATATAACTTCCATGTGAATCATCGCCACGATTGATCAATGCCGTCCTGACACAATCTTTGACGGAACGTGCCATAACAATCCCCAACGGCATACCTGTACCAGCATATTCCTCCCTAGGGTCCCCTACGGGAGAAACGATTGCGATGGCATCTGATGTGGTCCCCGTGTCCCTATAACCCAAGGAACCCAATGCTGCGGTCTTCGCTTCGGTCATTGCTATCAGGATATTTACTTTAGCAGCCTGGGTCATCGGCAAGGAAGAGACACCGATTATGTTTATCGTACCTGCGTGTAGAAAACGATGCCTCTCGTTGGATAACTTAGACCTTCTCTCCCAGTCTGTCAGTATCTCTCCAGCTATCACTTGATTACTTAATCCGGCCGTCACCGCGGCAAAAGCCTCCACACCAGCGAATTCATTTACTTTGGTATTAAAAACGTAACGAACCTCAGCCGCCGTCATGAATCCCACTGAATCTAAAGGAAGTCCGAGACCTTCACATACCTCTGCCACATGCTGTCTTGGGTCATCGTGGAAATAATTTTTAGGGACTTCCATGATCAAGAGATGGTCTGTTAAAGTTGTTCCTCCGTTGTGTACAGCGGAGCTAAGCACTTCCATCCTTTCTTTGAAACGTAATATAGCTACATCATATCCCTGGTAGTTCAGGATCTCACATTCTGGCACATTCATAATATCGACCTTGATATCCATTCTATGCCTCTGATTAACAGATCTTCAGTGAATATCTGTAAATGTACGCCTATGAACATAAAAAGTGGTGCCGTAACTATAAGGATGAACAATATTGAAGATAATTCGATAAGGCTAAGGCATCTTCTAACATCATCATGATCTGGAAGTTGCTTTTCTGCGTTCATAACGTAATCGCCTTTCTTTTCCATACTTATATCGAGAGCACCAGCTGTGGCGGTCATAGGCCATCCACTGTTAGGACTAGGAGTCATGTCGTTCTCCTTCGCCGCCATACTTAAAGCATCACGCCAGTTCAATCTTAACAACATCGCCCCTAGAGCGATAAACAGTACCGAGATCCTGGATGTCATAAATCCAAGTACATCGTCCCATCTTGCAGGAAAATGACCCAGATCCCCGTATTTTTCGTTCTTGTATCCCCACATCGCGTCCATTAGATTGGTACATCTGAACATGAAAGCCCCCGGGATCCCCAAAAGTCCAATATAAAGATTAGGCGTGCACACGCTATCCGCATAGTTCTCAGAAACAGTCTCACAACATGATGACGCTATATGTTCTGAGTCCATTCCTTTTGTATCTCGGCTTACTATCATCTGAACTTTGTTGGCGGCATCTTCTATTTTTCCTTCTTCTAGATCCTTGCATATCGGTTCGCAATGCGTCCTAAAAGAGAATATTGCGAAAGATAACTTCAGAATCATCGCTGAAACTATTATCCAAAGCAACTCGCCATATGGATCTGGCACATATGTACGTGTACATGCTGTTATAAGAAGCGCCGATCCTCCAAAGAGAAGGAATACAAAGACGTATGAAATGAATCCCATCGCAGTAACCCATGGACCCTGTCTTTTCTTCAGACGGCGATCTATCCATCCAAGAATGTTTCCCATCCATCTTAGAGGATGGAATTTATTAGGGAACTCTCCTATGAAACGATCTATTAAGATAGCCAGAAGGATTATAATCAAAGCATCTGCCCAGAGCGGCATATATTCACCTTAATGCTTTTACAGCAGATTCTGCCGCTTCTATGAAACGGTCATTACATTCACGGTCCTTTACACTATATCTGACAAACCACTCATACGGGTTGCCAAAGGACGCGCAGTCCCGTAGAGATATACCACTATTCTGCATCACAGCATTAACCTCCGAGGCCTTTGCGCCGAGATGCTTAGTCGATCTAAAATAAAAGAATGAATCAGAAACATTTCCTGAAGAGAAACCTACCTCAGACAGCCTACGGTTCATGTTCACAGACTCGTCCGCCATCAGTTTTGCAGCCCGTTCCACATGGTCCATCCTCTCTTTAATCAGAATGTTCGCGATACTTTGTTCAGCATGCCCCACGTTCCAGGTCATCCTGACCTTTTCCATCTGGGCGATGGTATTTGATGATCCAAAACCGAATCCGATACGTATGCCTGGAATCGCAAATGATTTCGTAAGTGAACCTGCGATCACCATATTAGGGAATTTGTTCACAAAACGGACACATGATATGTCTTCATGACCTGGAACAAGTTCCAGAAGTGTTTCGTCTAGGAACAACATAGTTCCGTTATCCAGACATTCTTGTGCTATAGCCAGAATCTTTTCTCTAGGTTCTATACGTCCTGTTGGGTTATTCGGATTACAGAGGTATACTGCCTTCGCCTCCGGGATGTAGTCGGTGAGAGCGGAAGTATCGACTTTGAAATCATTTTTTTCCAATAACTCCAACCTTTCCACATCAGCACCAACGATGCGACATTGATGTTCATATTCAGCAAAGGAAGGCCGGGGGATAACTACGGTATCACCAATTGAGATGAATGTGTTCGGAAAATTCCTTATTATGTCGGATGACCCTGCCCCTACAGTTATGTTCTCTGCCTTGACTCCGTAGAATTTGGAGATGGTCTCTTTCAACTCCGAACATGAATCGTCTGGATAATGGCCGACCTCTGTTCCTGCTGCCGCCAGTAACTCAGATATATCATCTGGAGGGCCGAAAGGGTTCAAATTATGACTATAATCATCAACATCTTTGAGCTTCCAACCTTGTCCACCATGGACGGTCTTAGGTAATGCCGCCAACTCCTTGCGTGCGGACATATCTGGATTGAACATCGCCCTAGTATCCTCGGCTCCGAATATAATGATATGGAATATTCATCCCACTCCATGGATTTGGATGCTTGCGTGTAATAGATAAAGATTCATAATCGATGTACAATTACCCCTAACGATGAACAACGTAATCGAGGTGAATGACCTTATCAGAGAGTTCTCCACCCGTGGTCGTCCGACCAAGATAGCCGTGGGAGGTGTATCCTTTGAGGTCAAAGCCGGAGAGATCTTCGGACTCCTTGGACCTAACGGGGCTGGAAAGACCACCACGATAAAAATACTTTCAACGCTCCTTCTTCCAACTTCAGGAAGTGTGAATGTACTAGGTTACGATGCCACTGATGATCATACTGTAATGGATCTAAGACGACGGATCAACGTCATAAGTGGAGGAGAACGTGGTCTTTACTACCGCCTCTCCGCAAAACAGAACCTTGAGTTCTTTTCAGATTTATATGGCATCTCAAAACGGGATCAGGTCGCACTATGCCCTAAACTCTTAGAGATGGTTGGATTATCTGATGTCGCTAATATAAAGGTCGAGGATTTCTCTCGCGGGATGAAACAGAGACTCCATATCGCCAGAGCCTTGGTTAATGACCCAGAGATATTGTTTATGGACGAGCCCACTATCGGTCTCGACCCAGAGATCTCAAGAAGTATCCGAAAGCTCATAAGGAATCTTTCCAACTCCGGAAAAACGATAATACTTACAACTCACTACATGTATGAGGCAGAAGAACTTTGCGACCGTATGATTATATTATCCCATGGTAAGGTGGTCGGACGAGGTACCGTAGGAGAAATAAAAGATATCACTTCTGACTCGTCGGTCATACATATCGTTACGGATCGCGACCCCTCAGAGGCCGTAGAATATTTAAATTCAAATCCTGACATAACTGGATTGTCGGTAAATACTGTCGGCGGAAGGTTCGATACCCGTTTTTCGACCGTTTCAGGCGAAACGGACGTCTATAATCACGAAGATGTGTTCCGCCCTTATGGGATCAGGATGATAGGTCTTGACGAACCGACTTTAGAAGATGCATACATAAGACTCACCAGTGGAGAGGAATGATGAATCTAAGGGCCATAAGTGCAGGATTCAAACGACAAGCGATACAATTCTTCGCCGACCCTCAATGGATAATCCCCAGTTTGATATCTCCTTTCATAATGACCATGGTTATGATCTTCCTGAGCTCAGGAGGTACGACTATCGAAGGTCCGGTGGTCCTACAAGCAGTGCTGGGAGGAGGAGTTCTCGGAATGTGGGCCAGTTCTTTGTTCTCTTCGAGCTCCAGCGTATCATATGACAGGATAAATGGAACATTCGAACCCATGATCGGTTCTGGTACGAGAATAATCTACGTTCTGATAGGAAGGTCCCTTTGGAGTACGCTTATCGGTCTTCTCAATGCGTTCATAGTCTTCTTCATAGCCGAACTGATGTTCGGTACAGGCATACGTGTAGAAAGTCCAATTTTGTTCTTCTTGACACTTTTGATAACGATGTTGTCACTTTCATCGGTGGGTCTCCTGATATCTTCGCTATTCGTCCTTACTAGGAAAGGCGGTACGATATCTTCCATCCTTGAATACCCGCTGTACGTCCTTAGCGGGGCCCTGATACCTATCTCAAGGATCCCTGGATGGATGCAACCTATATCATTTGCACTTGCCCCGACCTGGGGAGTGGATGCGGTTAAATATTCTGCCCTCTCCGATTATACAGGAATGCTCGGGGTATCCTTCGTAACAGATATCTTTATGTGTCTGGTACTTTCTTTTATCCTGATAATATTATCACATTTTGTTATGCTTTATGTAGAACGCAAAATTCTAATGAACGGTACTGCGACGAGGTATTGATATGGGCAAGATAATCAACGTAATTGTTTCCTCCGCAAAGACTGATTTCCTTTCAAAGTTCGCTATAGTGCACCCGCTGATCAGACTGACGGTAATCATGCTAACGAACTTGTTCAGCATGTATTTCTTCTTCCTTCTGGCATCCTACGTCGGTAATCCGGACGTCAGTCCAGAGTACGTTATAATCGGTAACGTAGTCCAGAGCGTTGCAACATCCACATTATACTCTACTTCTAATATATCCAATACAGAGAAGCACACTGGCACTTTGGAACCTATCCTTTCTTCACCTGCCAAGTTGTTTCATGTCTTCTTAGGGAAGTCCGCATTCGGTATAACCACAGGATTTGTTTCTGTGATCGTATCCCTCAGTTATGCGGCCTTCATATTCGGCGTGGATTTCGAATCAGCGAACCTGATCGCCATCGCCATCATCAGCGTGCTTACATGCCTCTCTCTAGCTGGTATGGGCTTAGCGATAGGCAGTATCGGCATATATCTCAGAACATCGTCGATCCTTGCAAGTTTATTCGGATACATCGGATTGTTGCTTTGTGGCGTCAATTTCCCGATATCTTATTTACCTGGCTGGTTACAGATGTTCTCATACGGCATGCCACTCACATACGCGGTGGAAGCTACTAGGATGGCCGTTGACGGTGCTACGATCTTCATGATATTGGACTTACTAATGATCATGGTCGTCCTCGGTACGCTATATCTTACCATGTCATGGTTCGTGTTCAAGTTCTTTGAAAGGATATCAAGAAGGCAAGGTAAGACGGATTCATTCTGAAAAAATTAATACTGATCATACGTTTCGCTATCATGGCAGTACTTTCAGACATGGATATCGCACACGGAATCAGCACCGGATACCTTGGAATAAGCAATTTTTCTGAGAAAGGATTAACTCCTAACGGTTACGACCTCAGGATCTCTGAGATATCGATTCGTGGCATTCCAGATGTCAAGACCAATGGAACCGTGACGATACCTCCTAGGACCATGTTCTATGTATCCACTTTAGAAAGAGTCCGTCTGCCTATCGATCTCTGTGCACAACTCTGGCTAAGGACCACCTGGATCAGAAAAGGAATCATCAGTGCTTTTGGGAAGATAGACGCAGGTTTCGAAGGGACCCTCACTTTGGGTTCATATAACGCCACCGACGACCCTATAGACCTCCCCATCGGGGAAAGATTCTGTCAAATGGTGTTTGAGACCCTTTCTTCAGATTCCGGAAAAGACTATGCGAAGAGAAGCGGTAACTATCAAGGACAGACAGGAATTACGTTGGATCCCTTGAAGAAGGATTAATCCTTCACTATATCGAACACGTAGACGCTCATCGACAGGGAGTAAGACTTGAGTTCCCAGGTCCTGGCTATGTGTATCTTGTGTCCTAGGGAGGACATCTTTCCCTTGATGCCAGATACGAAATCTTCCAGTTCGGATCTTTCCATTACTTTGTGTATATGTATCACTGCACCTGGATTGGCGGATTCCATGGCCGAATCAAGGAAATCATCCGATGATTGCGGAAGGTTCATGATTATCCTGTCTGCTTTAGGCAGTTGTTTGATGACCTCACGTGCGTCTCCAGTGAAGGATACCATGTTCTTGATATGGTTCATCTCTATGTTCATCTTAGTGAACCTCTCAGCCTCTGGGTTAAGGTCTATAGCATATATCATCTTAGGATGTGCCAGCTTAGAGATTACTACTGAGAACGGAGCTACACCTGCGAACATATCTATAACCGTTTCTCCTTTTTTTACGGCCAGTGCAATCCTTGCTCTTTCACTGGCCAACCGTGGATTGAAATAAACCAAGGATGGATCTACAGCTATCCTTACTCCGAATTCTTTATGCACCGTTTCCGACGTCCCAATCCCAGCTATCCTTTCCAGTTCTCGGACCCTGAACTCCCCTTTAACGCCGGAATCCATCATAACCACGCGGATACACGGTGTAGCTTCTATCATGGCATCACCTATGTTTTTTTTATATGGTTGAAGCATGTCAGAGATCTTTATCAGGGCAACGTCCCCTATGAGATCATAAGAGCGTGGAAGTTCTTCACTTAACCAGTCAGGAAAATTTAGGATCTCCTTGTAGTCCATGGTGTGGAACTCTATCTCCTCCACCTCGGATTCCTTAGCTTCATATCCTTCGAAGGTGTCACACAACACCGGAATCTCTAGATGATCTCCATCGACACGGATCTTATGTCTAACGTCTAAAAGTCCCGAATTTACCAGGCGGGACCTTAGTCCCTCTCCTTCCTTCTTCAAGACCCGGATACATCGGGACATGTTCACTCATCTTTGATTATTTCTTTTGGGGCCCCTGCGAAATACACCAGAGCAAAAGCTTCCATGAAATGCAAATCCCCAGGTAACACAAGGGTGCTGAGGGGAGACCCTACGTCCATATTCAGAAGATCCTTTGGATATCCCGCAGTTAACTTCTCCTCAGGGGAGCCCAGCTTAGATGCCACACATAGGATGGTCTCTTCGTCCATTAGGCCACCTCCCCATTCTTCCTCTCCTTTCAAAAGCCATTCTATTGCTTCATGGGCGGTCATGTACCTTTCTTCGGATTCACGTATATCCAGAAGGAGCATTGTGTGCAATCCGCGCTTTTTATTCTCCAATATGTGATCATAAGGAGAACGAGGGTAGTAGTTCATCTCGCATAGTGGCAGTGTCACAGTACGACCGAACTTATAGGGCTGTAGGCCTAATGCAGATGGACATGCAGTGAATACTGATACGCCGTAGAATATCCGTATAGGTATTCCAGCTTCTTTTGCCTGTATCCTAAGGTCCACATGGGTCGTCGCCAGCATGGTATCCCCTGCAGTTACGAAACCAACCCTCATATTCTTTGCATCTTCGATAATTCCTTCTTCCCCTTCCACCTGAGCACGGTAAACGATGTCTATAGGCTTCCCTAACTCCTTCTCGAGTTCGTCTATTCCTGTACCAATCAGTTTGGATGTATAGAATTCAGCATAGATCTTATCGCACTCTTTTAGAGCTTTTAGAGCCTGTACGGTCATACCGTCAGTACCGCTTAGACCGAGTCCCACGAATACCAGTTCAGATGTCATCATCCCTGAATTACGCTCGATTGATTAAAGTATTCCTAAAAAATAGAAAGATCCCCGGCAAATGCCGGGGAAAATAGTTTTAGTTCAGAGTACAGAGCGCATCTACGGCCCAGCAACCCTTGCCCTTCTTGTCCACCATCACCGGGTTTATTTCCAGTTCGTGGATTTCTGGGTTCTCCAAGGATATGAGGGCGATCCTTCTGATTGCGTTCTTGATGGCGTCGATGTCCGACGGTTCGGTACCTCTAGCTCCTGAAAGGAGCTTGAAGGCCTTCGTGGACTCAATCATTGCATCCATCTGCTCCTCAGTCATCGTCGCATGGGCCTGGGAAATCTCTCCGAATATCTCTACAAATATTCCTCCGAGACCAAAGGATACGATAGGGCCGAACTGTTCATCACGGATCATGGATAGTATAACCTCTTCTCCAGACACCATCTGTTGGATGGAGACGCCGTCCAGCCTTGCCTCTGGCTTAGCCTTTTTGCACGAGGTCATGATCTTATCAAAGGCTGCTTTTGCCTCTGCATCGTTCTTAACCCCTACGATGACACCGCCCACATCGGTCTTGTGAGCGATATCGAAGGACATGATCTTCATAACAACGGGATAACCCATCTTGGAGCTCTCTTTCGCAGCATCTTCTGCTGTATTAACGGAAGCTTCGCCCGGGATCGGAATACCATACGCCGTAAAAATCTGCTTACCTTCGCTTTCGGTAAGAGCTTTCCTTCCTTCATTCTCGGCGACCGCAAGAATCTTCTTGAAGGCTTCCCTTCCGCCGGTGATGTGTGGCATCTTAAGCGGAGTCCTCTTAACTTCATTGCGAACGGTGAATCCTCTGAGGATTGATAACGCACGTACCGCCCTGTCAGGGGTCGGGAACGAAGGGATATTTCCTTCCCTCAGTATATCCAGAGCTTTCTCGCACTTGTATCCACCTGCAAAACAGACGGTTGTAGGTACGGGTATCTCGTCCCTCATGTCCACGAGCATTTCCGCCACTGCTTCAAGGTCCGCAAAGTCCAATGGGGAACCCATTACAACGATACCCCCGACACTGGGGTCCTTGATGACAGCCTGGATGGCCGCTTTAAAATATTCTGGTTTAGCGTCTCCTCTAACATCGATGGGATTGGTTAGACCAGCGATGGTTGGGACGTTTCTAACAAGCTCCTTGTTGGTCTCTTCGGTAAGTTTAGCTGCACTGACATATTTTGCATCGTGTGCTGCATCCGCGGACATTACACCCAATCCTCCAGCGTTGGTGATTATTGCTATGCCGTCCTTCTTCATGGGACTACATGTGCTCAAAACACTTATGGCGTCGAAGAACTCGTCCGCGTCCATAGCCCTGTGTATATTGAGTTTGTCAAATATAACGTCATAAACTGAATCGGCTCCTGCAAGAGAACCTGTATGAGAGGATGCTGCTGCAGAACCTGCCTCGGTACGTCCTGACTTGAACGCCACGAGAGGCTTAGGGTTCTTAAGACTCTCTAATGACTCAAGTAGTTCTTTTCCGTTGGTCACTCCCTCTACATACATCCCAATCACTTTGGTATCTGGATCCTCGTTAAAGATCGGTATCATATCAGCCTCGTTCATGTCACACTTGTTACCGTAGGTCACGAACTTACTGATCCCTATCTTCTGGCCGATGGCCCAATCGATGATTGACGATGCGAACGCACCAGATTGAGACATCATCGATACGTTCCCCACTCGGGGAAGATACTGAGAGAAAGTGGTGTTGACCTTACCCTTAGGGTTCAACATACCGAAGCTGTTGGGGCCGAATATCCTTACGCCAAATTTCTTACCGGTAGCAAGAAGTTCTTCCTCAAGTGCCTCACCCTCAGGTCCGGCCTCCTTGAAACCTGCACTTAGGATGCTTACGTATTTTGTTCCCGCCTTCCCTACTCTTTCTACCTCAGCACTTACGAACTTCGCCGGTACTGCGATAGCCACAAGATCCACGGCCTTGCCGATCTCTTCGAAGGTCTTGTAAACTTTCACCCCTTGTATGACCCCGCCTTTTGGATTTACGGGGTATAGGTCACCATCGAATCCAGCTCCGATCATGTTTTTTAATAGCATTCCACCAAGTTTCGTCTCGTCGGTGGACGCACCAATGATGGCCACCGACTTAGGACTGAGAAAATCGCTCATAGATAGGGAGTAAAAATTTTATCGTTCATAAAGATTACTATATTAATTGACGTAATGTACGAAATACAATG
>CAYJDU010000020.1:0-11970 GCA_964369035.1 uncultured Methanomassiliicoccales archaeon
TTTTTTTATGAGACAGGCTATAAAATTTATCATTACGCTGATCTTTTTTTTTCACACACGATTTTATAAAATTTATCGAATAAAAATAAAATACAATAAATAAGTGGATATACCATCCATCCATGAAATCATATTAATACAGTCTAGTCCAATAGCAATATTAGGCGTAAAGCCGAGGAGGAAAAACAAAAATGCTAAGCAGTAAAGGAGTAGACTACAGTAAAATACTGAGGCGTTACGATGTCGACCTACAGGTCGAGGTAACCCCTGAGGACATGGCTAAAAGAATGCTCCCTTCGGACCCTATTTTTAAGAAGGTCGCTGAGGAAGTTCTTTACATGAGGATGAAAACCGTTGGTGCGGCAGTAAACGAAGCCTTGAAAACAAAAGCCCCTGTTGATGTTATCAATAAAGGACTTGTAGCAGGGATGGAAGTCGTTTCGAAGCTTTATTCGGAACACATATACTACTTGCCTGAAATCATGATGGCAGCCAAGACCATGGAGATCGGTATCGCAATCGCTGAGAAACAGATTGAGGGCGGTAAGATGAAGATGAAGGCGAAGGTCATCATGCACACGGCAGAAGGAGACGTTCACGACATCGGAAAGAACATCTCCGTAATAATGACCAGAGCAGCAGGATATGAAGTACTCGATATGGGTAAAGATGTCCCTGTCGTCGACGTTGTCGCTAAGACCGTCGAATTGAACCCGCTCTTTGTGTCAGGTACCGCGCTAATGACTACGACAATGTCGGCTTTCCCAAGGATAGCCGCTATGTACAAGGAGAAAGGTCTAAACACACCCTTCATGGGATGTGGAGGAGCAGTTAACAGAGAATATTCCAACTCTTATGACCTCGGAATATATTCTGACAAGGCCGCACAGACCCCCCTTATCGCAGAGAAGTTACTCAAAGGGTACACTTGGAAGAAGATAAGGGAAGAATGGGACAGCATTGTGGCAGGTGAGTGAAATGGCAAAAAGATATACAAAAATGGCATACAAAAACGCTGACGAACTCATCTTCGGACGCGCACAGAGCCCGGTTTCCTATGGATTCGGGATCAAGGTCGGAGCAGGCAAAGTTATCCCTGAGATAAACTACGCTCCTCGTCCGGGTACAGAGAAAAGCCCTGAGACACTTAGAAGAGAGTACGTTGACTACATAAGCAAGGATTGTCTCGACAGAGCTGTAACAATAGGTCTTCCCGACCTTCAGTTGGAAACCGAATGGATCTTCCAGATGACCAATGAGAAAATCTCCACCCCTGTCATAGAGGGACAGAAAGAGATTACCGAGAAATACCACGAGGAATACGGCATCAACACAGCCGTTAGACAGACCATACCTGATGGACGTGACCCTGACAATGGAATGCGCCTAGGTCAGGATAAAGCCAAGCACATGGTAGAAACACTCTTTGCAAATGCAGAGACCGCCTGTGCAAACGGTGCAGACGTCTTATCAGTGGAATCCCTAGGTGGAAAAGAGATGGCCGATCACGCTATCACCACTGGTGATATCACGGCTTTCTTGTTCGGTATAGGATATCTCGGATCGCTCGATATGGAATATGTATGGACCGAGTTAGTTGACATCTGTAAGAAGCACAAGGTAACTCCTGGTGGAGACACCAACTGTGCTGGAGCCAACACGTCCATGTTTATGGCCGGCGGATATCTGGACAACGACGTGCAGAGGACCTTCTCAGCTATCACAAGAGCCATCGCTTCTGCGAGGACCCTTGTTGCATGGGAATGCGGAGCTACAGGACCTGATAAGGACTGTGGATACGAGGGACCTATATGCAAAGCAGTTGCTGGAAAGCCCACAGCTCAGGAAGGAAAGAACTGTCAGTGTGCGCACTGTGATATCCAGGGTAACCTAATGGCATCCACCTGTGATCTTTGGTCCAACGAGTCCGTTGAGTACCACCCCGAATTCGGAGGATCATCGGTACAGTGCTGGCTGGCTTCCCTCGGATATGAAGTAGCTTTGATGAACACCTCTATCCAGTTCGGACAGGACAAGACCCTTAGGGACTTGTACATGTACACGGACAGGACAAGAGGACCAGAAGGATACATCCTTGCGTATGACAATGCGTTCAAGATTGGACAAGCAATCGCAGAGAACGGTGACAACCTTTACCTCAGGGCTAAGGCTGCTGGAGAAACCGCTGCGCAGATCATACACGACGGATACAAATCTAAGGAACTGCCCCTTACCAGGAAGCAGTTAGAAGTTCTCGAACAATGTCAGAAGGAGCTCGCAGCTCTTCCAGACAACGAGGACAAATTCCTTGAGATGTGTCTCGTGAAGTACAAAGATGTCCCGATGTTCAACAAGAAGCACTACGGATTCTAAGTCGAAACCTCAGTAAAACTTTTTCAGGCTCCTGGGAAACCGGGAGCCACCTTATTTTTAATTAAATTTATGATTGACGTAAAACATATTCCAAAGGTTTGTTTCGATTGATTTTTTAAAGAACGTCGTCTAATCGATTTATTTTTTATGACATAAATTAAAGAGGATGTCAATTTAATATCATATATAGCGGATGTGTGAATTTCACGTAATATTGGATCAATAGATGCCTTGACATAAGGAGTTATATGGTCGATATCAGGATTGTTCCGTCGAGGCTTTGATCATTGAAATTTATCTTTATAACTTTGAAAGCATCAATCTAATTTATGTGGAATAAAATAAGTACATAGGCCTTAGTCATTAAAAAATAAGATCAAGGCCCATGGTTTTTTTAAAGGATGATCCGTCACGGTTCAATCCTTTAAAAGAATTTCAGACGACGGGGATTCATTTGTGTTCGTGATGATGTCCGGGGTGATTACAATGTTCATGCCCCTCTGAACACTTATGATCGTGGTGTCCGTCATGTTCATGGGAATGGCCGTTATGTTCATGATGATCGTGGTGTCCGTCATGTTCAATAAGTTCGATGTCCAAAAACGTATCTTCAAGGATGTGATGTACTGCGTGTTCAAGTTCCGCCTTATCAACATCAAGGACGGCACATAAAATATTGAAACCGACTTTCTCTGTAGGTTCCAACGTACCATGTATATCGATGCCGTTCTCTAAATTGGTTAAGTTCAAGGTAACTCCCGTGCCATCTTCTAGGAATATTGCGCATTTTATATGTCCAAGGAACATTCCTGATTTTTCATCAACCCATTTCCCTATTTCATTTAATGCGTTGACCATTCTAGCCTGTGCATCCGAGTTGAAACCTGTTATGTATCCAGTGAATCCAACGCCGATTCCTCCGGCTTCTTCCATCGAATTCTCTTCATGTTCATGTGAATGATCGGGGCTCATACCATCAGCTCGTAGACTTTATCGAGGTTCTCACCGGTCTTTATCGATATAGGGAGGAACTTTTTATCTGGGTATTCTGAAGATATCCAATTACTGATTTCTGCTATCTTTTCAGGTGATGCAAGATCACTTTTGTTGATTAAGATAAAGTCACTATTGTGCATCTGTCTTTTGAAAAAGTCTTTTTTCTTCTCCATCAGAAGTTCGAACCTCTGTGCGTCTATTACCCCGATTATGTATGTCTCTTTCTGATCTATCATTGCTATACGCACTATTTCCTTCACCTTGTGAGGTAGAGCTAATCCGGTCGGTTCAATAATTATGATATCAGGATCGACATCCTTGATGATACTTCTAAGTCCATCTTGAAGTGAGCCTGATAGTGTGCAACATATGCAACCGTTAGGAAGTTCTAATGCATTGTAACCCTTCCTCTTTAGTGTCGCTCCATCCACCCCTATGTCTCCAGCTTCGTTGACTATTATTGCAACGTTCTTACCTTTTCCTATATACATTGAAGTGAGTTCCATTAACAAGCTGGTCTTCCCGCTGCCGAGAAAACCGCCCAGAATATATACGTACATATTGTGTAGATGGAGATGACCCTATTTATGTGTTTACCGGCGTTATTTTTACGGACCTGGATCGACAAAATATAATGACTGGTACAGTTCATTCATTTCAATAAAATAATGTTCTCGGTATTCTCATAAGTAATGTTTTCAGATGCTTATTTCTATGTTTGAATGAAGTGATATTGATTCCCAAAAACTATAGGGTGGTGTAGATTTCAATAAAAATAAATTTAGAATCTGCAAATTAAGAGTTGATTATCCTATTTTATAAGAGACAGTTCAGAATATCCAAACAAAGAGGGATAGTGACTGTAAGGGGACGAGAAGATGTGAAAATACGCCTGTCCCCCGCTCTCTGCGAGGACCTAAACCAGGTGCCCGACAACTGCCGCTCACAACTTCTAGATATACATTGTTCGACGTATATTTAAAATCCATTCAAGTATTATATATAAAAAATATAGTTATATTTTATATTATATTTTCAACATTTTATTTTTACTTTAAATTGAAAAACATCATTCGACCATTGAACATAGGCTTTTATCTGCTTATTTCACTGCGGTATTTATACTTACGATCAGTCAATACATTTACGATCTTTTTGTGAACTAATCATAATCCATTCACCATATTTTTAAGCATGTAATATCCAATTTTTGTTATATTTTTTTTCATTTTATCCTTCTTTATAATAGGAAAATCATTCTTTTAAACGACCAACATCTACTTTATAGATAGAGGTCCGTTCTTATTTTGATATATACTAAATGATATTTATCTAAAGGTCTATAACTAACCATGTCTATAATTTTGGCGTATAACGGGAGACCCGCGGCGCAGAAGGCATTGAATTTTGCCATAAACTATTCCAAAATGTCTAAAATGCCCCTTTATATCTATACCTCTGTTTCTTCAAGCGATGTCGTTGAGCATGAGGAAAAGTTAGCTGAGGTCAAGATATATATGAAAGAGGCCGAAGAAATAGCAAAAAAAGAAGGGGTCGACGTACACCTGGTGGTGGAACCGGGACCTTCCGCCGAGAATATCATCGCCGCCGCATCCAGGTTCGATTGTGATATTATCGTGGTCGGAAGGACGGATAAGACATTCATTGACAGGGTCGTCCTTGGAAGCGTGTCTCAGTATGTTGTGGATCACGCTAAATGTAACGTGGTCGTGGTGCATTAATTACGCCCGAAGGCTTTTAGGAGCGCTAGTAACACCCTTTCTGGGGCAGGGGGACATCCAGGTATGTATAGGTCGACATCCAGTGTGTCATTCACGCCCTCTCCCGATACATCCCCTTTAATAAAGATACCTCCGGATATCGCACAAGTTCCCATGGCTACGACGACCTTTGGAGAAGGCATCGCTTTAAAAGTTTCTAGTGACGCTTCCTTCATGTTCCTTGCCATTGGTCCTGTGACCAGAAGTACGTCCGCATGTCTAGGGGATGCAACTATCTTTACGCCGAACCTGTTCATATCATAGTAAGGGTTCGACATGTTATTGACCTCTATCTCGCAGGCGTTGCAGGATCCCGTATCCAGTTCCCGTATCGCTATTGAATCCCTCAATATCTTTGCTTTGATCCTATCTATCGTTCCTTTTGATTCCTTAGGAGGATTTGAACTACTGAACAAAAGTTCCTCCCTGTATATGGCGTAAAGTGGTGCAGGGACCTCTTTTATGGCCGAGACGGGGCATGATACAATACAATCCATGCAGAATATGCATCTTCCTAGATCCACGGTCCATTCTTCCGATACGTTTATGGCATCGGTAGGACAGAGTTCCGCACATTTACCGCACTTCTCACAATCGTTAGTCACAAAGGGCATAAGGAGTTGTCTGGCACTCATAACCTCCTCGGACTCTGCAAGTCTTTTTCTCGATATGAAATTTAATATGCTTTTCTTGATCATGTCCACACCTTACACATCATTTCCACTGTAGGATAGTCCAAAGCTTTTGTTTATCAAAGGAAAGTCTGGAATTATGTCCTCTAGGACCGACAATTCTAAAGTAGGCCAGTTTACGAAGGAAGGATCCCGTATGTTATATCTCCAGATCTCTCCGTCCCGTATGTCAGCACAGTGAAGGAGTTCCCCTCTAGGGGACTCGACTATACCGCAGGAGAATCCATTAGGAGTCTTAATATCCACTCTTATCTCGCCTTCTTTCATATTCTCTATACATTGTAGGATAAGACTGACGGATTCCGATATCTCTTCCACCCTGATGGTCTTACGGGACATCACGTCGCCTTTATCCTTGTGTATAGTGTTGAAAGATAAATTCTTGTAAGCATCATAAGGTAGTTCCGCCCTTACATCAGAAATGATTCCACTGGCTCTTGCAATGGGACCTACCGCACCTAATCTCTGTGCGATCTCTTTGCTTAGTACTCCTGTCGTTTCCAGGCGGTCTACTTCGGAAGGAGAGCGATTCATATAACTATCTAGCTTCGTGGTCGAGAAGCCTACTCGCATAACGACACTTTCTAGTTTAAGCAGGTTCTCGGGAGATATGTCTCTTTTCACTCCTCCTGGCACTATGTTGCCCATTAGCATTCTGCTGCCGAAGAGCTCCATATTCATCCTGAGTAGTTCTTCCCGTGTCGCAGTTCCAAATGCCGCCGCGACTACAAAGGCTGAGTCTGTGCATAGACCTGCTATAACATCCAAATGATTGTGGATCCTCTCTAGTTCTGATAATATTACGCGTATGTATTGAGCTCTAGCAGGTATCTCGGTTTCCCCCTCCATTATATGAGCATGTGCCAGACCATGGGCGACTGCGTTATCTCCCGATATTCTTTCGGCGAGATAAGAACGGTTATTAGTAATCGGACCCTCCATGAGCTTCTCAATTCCTTTATGGGCATAACCAAGATGTACCCTAAGGCAGAGTATCTGCTCTCCTGCAACACTGAATCTAAAATGCCCTGGCTCAATCACCCCGGCGTGTACAGGCCCTACAGGTATCTCAAACACTCCCGTTCCCGACACGTGATTTTTAGGTTTCGGTGTTCTGATATCACTATATGTATTGTATTCTCCCTTCTGTAGAGGATGACCATATCCTTCCCTCCAATATATGACAGGAATTAAATTGTCATGTCCTTCAGGAGTTATCCCATTCATCTCATGGATGACCCTCTCGAACAAGGAGGCGGACGGGACCCGTTGTGATATGGAAGAATATAACCACATCACGTCGGAGGTTATCCTAGCGATGTCTTTACCCCTTCTAAGGATTATATTCAATGTGGCACCTGGTGAGGATTCAGAGGCGAACATGGACATGACCCTCCATCCTTCGTCGCAGTACGTTTCAATATGTTGTGCCAAAGTTTCTGGGTTCGAGGTTATCGAATCTTTAATTATCATATCGACCCTCCGAGTACAAGGACCATCTCACCGAAGAAATCCTTAACTGCATCTGGCATGAAAAGACCAAAGAAAATTGCACATATGATCAAAAGGATCACCGAGGTCATTCTAAATATTGATCTTGGTTCCGATACCTCTTTCTCTGTTGTTCCAGTTAGCATCGGGAATATATTTAGCATAAGGCCGGCAAATACGATTATCATTATAAGGGCCAGAGCTCCTGCGAGATAATACATTCCTGCCCCTATTGCCCCTGCAATTATGAGCAGTTCACCTATGAACAATGGGAACGGCGGGGCACCTGCCATTGCAAGTCCTCCCACGGTGGTGGCGAATCCAGTGAATTTCATTTTCTCAGATACGCCACGTATCTCGGACATCTTCCGAGTCCTGTAAATCTGTGTTATATTACCCGCACAGAAGAACATCAGTGGTTTACATATGGAGTGAGCTAAAACCACGAACATTGTTCCGAACAGAGCCAATGGAGTACCTATCCCTAAGCCAATGGCCATCAGGCCTATGTTCTCTACGCTGGAATATGCCAGCATCCTCTTGAAGTCCTTAGATATCAGGATAGAGGCCGCTGCTATGATAAGTGATATTATACCTAGAACCAATAAAATGTGCCTGGCAAAACCAGGGTTCATAATCTCGGACACGGAATAAAATCTCATTATCCCATACATGGCACAGTTCAGTAAGACTCCTGACATCATCGCGCTTACAGGGCTTGGTGCCTGACTGTGAGCGTCTGGTAACCAGTTGTGAAGAGGGGCAAGACCAGCTTTTGTTCCCAGGCCTATTATAAAGAATATCGCCGCAAATTTCATGAACACGGGATTCAAATTCAAAGCGTTAGACACTAAGGCAGGCCAATCAAGTGCCTCATTATCAGGGATGACTCCAGTGGAAGCGGCGAACACCATGGCTACGCCGAACAGTGCCAGGGTAATACCGACAGAACAGAGCATAATATATTTCCAGGCTGCCTCTGTGGCACGTTCGTCTTTGTAAAGGGCTACAAGTAAAGCAGAGGCCAGAGTGGTTATACCGATACCGATCCAAGTGAGCGCTGCTGAACGTACGGCAAAGGTCATCAACATTGCTGAGATGAATAGGAACATGGTGAAGTAGAATCTTTTGATCTCCTTCGTTTTCAGTAAGCCCTCGTCCAATTCCATTTTTAGATAATTCTTAGAATATAGTAATGCAGTAAAGGAGATGAATGCCGTTATCAGGAGGAAGAATGCAGACAAGCTGTCTATGTACCAGATTGATTCGTTCAAGATCTCTCCGGTTATCGGAGGGATACAACAGTAGAAAGCCACTATTAAAAAGAAAAATGCCCCTATGATAGACATACGGAATAGGTTCTCAATTTTTGATGGTATAATACAAAATAGACCTGCTAAGAGGGGGGCTATGACCATTAAGGTTATGATCATCATTCTTTAAGCCTCCTTAACAAAGTAGCATCCACTGTATCGAATGATTTGTTGATTCTGAAAGCAAATATCCCTATGATTATTATTGCCATCAGTACGTCAAAGAATGCCCCCAGTTCGACTATGAAGGGCATGCCGTTAGAGAGTGCTATGGCTCCCAGGAAAAGACCGTTCTCTATCATAAGTAATCCTACGACCTCACTTATCGCCGTTTGACGTGTGGCCATCATCAACATCCCTATCAGCATTATAGAGAATGAGAGCACCAAAGAATTTCTTTCTGCAGTGTTTAATACGGTTATCAGAGGTTCCGATATGAAATATGAGAACATTATGAGGGCGGCGGCAAGCAGTATAGAACCTGGTATACCTATGGACAGGGATATCTCGTCATCTACATTAATACGGGAAATAATGTACTTCAACATCCTTGGTATAAGAAGGACCTTTATCCCGAATGTCATGATGGCCATGATGTAGATCCGCGGATCTCCCTGAGAATACCCTACGGTGAACTCGAAGGCCGCAAGAAATATGGACTGTACTATGAAGAGTCTGATCAGAGGACGTATCCTCTCGCTTGCCATTGACAGTACGGATGCTAATAACATACACACGGCAAAGATATCAATCAGGTTGCTGGTCAGTAATAAGTTCATAGATTTTTCACCTCATAGTACATATAGCGATATCATTGCCATAAGGGACAGAGCAAAAGATACGGTCAGCATGTTGGGCATCCTGAAGACCCTCAGTTTCGCAATGGTGCTCTCCAATAGAGCTATCCCGAATGCAATCACAAATATTTTTATGGAAATTACGACGATGGAAATGATAAGGCTCGATATTGACAAGGTCGTAGCCGTTCCCCAGGGGAAGAACAAGGTTCCCAATAGGGCCATGAATATCGTAAGCCTGAGCATGGAGGCCATCTCCATTATTGCTAGGCCTTTACCGGAATATTCGATTAACATTCCTTTGTGTACCATGGTAAGCTCAAGATGGGTTTCTGGGTTATCGAAAGGCACCCTAGTGTTCTCTGCCACCATAGTTATCACAAAAGATGTTCCGGCTAAAAGCAAGGCGGGAGAGATTGCGACGGCACCTAGGCCGATTATGGACATAGAAATATCGGTTATGTCGAATCCAGCTCCCGTCAAGGCAGCAAGGGTCATTATTGAAATTAGAAGGGCTGGTTCTACAAGAACAGACATCATCACCTCTCGACTGCTGCCCATCCCTCCGAATGTTGAACCTCCCTCTAATCCTCCTAGGACCATGGCGAATCTGAACATTGTAAAAATGTAGACCATGGCTATGACGTCAGAATAGGGTGCCAGGACCCTCGTGTAGATAAAAGGCGTCATAGCAGCCAGTAGAATCATGGATGTGATACATATGAGAGGTATTATGCGGAATAGGAAAGACGAGTTCTCTGAGATCACGGACTCCTTCCTCATTAGTTTCCGTAGGTCACGATAAGGCTGGAATATGCTGGCACCTACTTTCCTTTGCATCAGGGCTTTGATCTTCCTGATCATACCTGCCACCAAGGGAGATACAAGGATAAGGGCCACAACTTGTATGGCCATTACGGCTAATTCTACGATGTTCATAGGAGCCTCACCGCCAGTAGAGCGATGACCAGTGTCACTAGCATATATGCAAAATATGTGTGGATGTTACTGTTCTGTGTCTTTCCGATCTTTTCTGATAAGGTCGAGATTTTGTTCGCCAAGGGCTTGTAAAGATATTTTACAAAAGGTTCTGTGAATTCTGTTACGATGGTCTTACCTTCTTTTCCTTTCGACTCATTAACGACAGCCGAGTCCCCATAGAATGGATGGAATACCTTTACCAGGGGCTGAGAGAATCCTATGGATGAATATTGCATATCCTCGTCAAGTTTCTCGCCACAACCCCAGGTCTGGGTCAACCTTTCTTTCTTCTTATCCTTTCTAAAGAACCATATCAATAGCGCCAATATCACTATAACGGTAACGCCTAAGATCAATGGCAATAACTCTGCTGACATGACGCTCCTGTATCCAGGGCCGTTCGATGTGTTCGTTATAGTTGATATCCCAGATGCTATAACGTCCATTAACACTGTAGCGAAAACACCCATCCCTATACAGAGCAAGGCCAGTATCACCATGGGTAATATCGTACCCTTCTTCATAGGACGAGGATTTTCCATTCCCTCGGAACGAGGTCTTCCTAAGAATATGAAACCATATAGGCGGGCGTACGACGCGGCCATCATCATACCGCATATCCCTACTGCAGCTAGCGCCAGAGGTATCAATAGGCTCATAGCTTTAGATTCCAGATGGGCTCCCATCAGGGACTGGATCATAAGCCATTCGCTGACAAATCCATTGGTAGGAGGTATGGCTGCCATAGACATCACGCCTACCACGGCAACCACTGAAAGGATAGGGAGGGCTTTAGAGAGTCCGCCCATTCTCTCGATATTCTTTTCTCCCGTACAGTCTTCCACGGTGTCGATGGTCATCAACATCAGGGATTTGAATACGGCGTGGTTCATGGTATGGAGCACTGCCGCTATCAGAACAAGCTTGGCTAATGCTGGAGCTTCTCCGATATATATCACTCCCAGGGACATACAGAGAACTACTAGCGCCATGTTCTCCATACTGGAGTATGCCAGTATCCTTTTGGGTTCTTTCTGAACCAGTGATTCCATCGCTCCCCATATGGCCGTGATAGCGGCTAGGGCCAATATGATGAAAGCTATCCAGGTCATTGAGGGTAGGACCCCGATATATGAGAATATGCTCTTTATCATTATCAGGATGGCTACGTTAGAGCATACGGTTGAAAGTAATGCTGTAGTATGTATGGGAGCTGATGCGTAAAGACCCGGCATCCAAGCATGGAAAGGTATAAGTCCAAGTTTAGAACCGAAGCCCAAGACGATCATCAAGATAAGGGCCATGGAAGCACCAGCCCCCATAGAGGCACCTACGCCGTTCCATTCAGAGAGTATCTGGGTCCCTGTGACCGTCGAGATAAAAATAAAAGCACATATGAGTAACATTCCTCCAATGTGAGCTATAACAAAGAATAGCCATCTAGCCTTTTCATTATTTTCGCCTTTGGAAAGGAGGAAAGTTGTCAGAGTAATCATTTCCCATGTTAATAGGAGCACCAATACGCTATCGGCAGACATACAGGAAA
>CAYJDU010000021.1:0-11755 GCA_964369035.1 uncultured Methanomassiliicoccales archaeon
GCACCAGCAACCACTTCCAACATTGGGCCGGGGTTCGATACATTCGGACTCGCTTTGAAGGAACCCTATGATATCATAGAAGGAAGAAGAACTGAATCCGGACTTTCGATATTGGAGATATCTGGGCCGGGTAGTGAAAGCATTCCTCTTGACCCAGAGAAGAATTCGGTGTGCATAGCAGCATCCGAGGTCATGAAAAGGTCAGGGGAGAAGTTCGGTATCGAGTTCAAGATCACTAAAGGCATCAGACCAGGAAGTGGCATCGGTTCTTCTGGGGCATCTGCTGCCGGAGGGGCATATGTGGCACATCTCATGTGCGGGGAGAAACTCGGTCGGAACGAGCTAGTACTTTGTGCGGCCCATGCAGAAGATGTTACTTCTGGTGGACTACACGCTGATAATGTGGCACCTTGCTTAGTAGGCGGATTCACAGTTATACGTTCATATCAACCTTTTGATATGATCTCTATCAAACCACCAGAGAACCTGGGACTTGTGGTGGCCCTCCCTGACATATATATAGAGACGAGAGAGGCAAGGAAGGTCATCCCCAGGGAGGTTCCGATAAAGCACCTGGTTTATCATGTAGGGAATGCTGCCTGTCTCGTACACGGTATGGGTATCGGTGACCTGAAACTCATCGGAAGGTCCATACAGGACCTAGTATCCGAACCGAACAGGGCATATCTAGTTCCGCATATCAAGGAAGCGGAATCGGCGGCGATGTCCCATGGAGCATTAGCATCGTTCTTGGGAGGTTCTGGTCCGTGTATCATGTCGTTCTACGACAAGGATACACACGACGGGAACATAATAGCTGAAAGTGTTAGATCAGTCTTTACCCAGGCTGATATAGGATGCAAAACATGGGTAACAGATTGCGGTGAAGGCTGCAGAAGGATTTGAAATGGGAAATCATAAAGTGTTATGCTGGGACTGTGGAGCGGTAGTGGAAGACCCGTTCGTTAGCACATGTCCGAAATGTAACGGACTACTTACTGTGAAAATGGACCTTGAGAAGGTCAAAGAGAAGAAACCTGAGGACCTGAGGAAGGAACAGTTAGGCGTCTGGAGATATTCGGATTTTTTGCCTGTAGATCCCAAATATAAAGTTTCTATACAGGAAGGTGGCACACCACTTTACCGGACGGACGCCCTGACCGAGATAACAGGCGTCAAGAGTATGTTCGTCAAGTTCGAGGGGTTGAACCCAACAGGTTCCTTTAAGGACCGTGGGATGACCGTGGGGGTCACCCGTGCCAAAGAACTAGGCGTAAAGGTCGTAGGATGTGCTTCCACAGGGAACACATCTGCTTCCTTGGCGGCATATGCGGCCAAGGCTGGCATAAAATGTGCCGTATTCCTTCCATCAGGAAAGGTTGCCGCAGGTAAACTTGCTCAAGCCTTGTTCTATGGAGCCAAAGTATTATCCATTGATGGAAACTTCGATGATGCACTGGCACTTGCAAGGAAGATGGCAGAAGAGAAGAAATTGTATCTACTCAATTCTATCAACCCATATCGTCCTGAAGGACAGAAGTCCGTGTTGTTCGAGATCATGGACCAACTTGATTACAAGATACCTGACAGGATCGTACTTCCTGTTGGGAATGCGGCGAACATATGGGCCATATACAAAGCTCTGACCGAATTGGAAGAAGTAGGATGGATTGACAAGATGCCCATGCTAACCGGGATACAGGCAGAAGGTTCAAGTCCAGTGTCCAAGGCGTTCAGCAACAGTGAAGAAGATTTCATACCAGTGGAGAACCCAGAGACATTGGCCACCGCCATACGTATCGGGAACCCAGTCAGTGGACGTAAAGCACTTGTTGCGATGTACAAAACCGACGGATACTCCACCACTGTAACGGATGAGGAGATCATAGAGGCTCAGAAACTCACTGCTAGGAAAGAAGGCATATTCGTAGAGCCAGCATCGGCAGCATCTGTTGCAGGGATACTGAAACTAAGGGCACAGGGCATCATCGATAAGGATGAGACCGTAGTGGCAATCTGCACTGGTAACGGTTTGAAAGATCCTGAGAACGCTGTGAAATACAGTGAGCCTCCAAGAAAGTGTGCGAACTCGGTAAAGGAAGTCGAGTACATACTATCCGAATGATTTGATCCCGGGGTGCCTTATTGGGTACATCCCGGATCAGATCAAAAATCAAAGATGTTAGACTGCTTGGCGGTTTTTTCTCCGTTGTATTCGGAAGCCATAGCATCTAGGTCATCCATATCTGGGTCCCAATCCTGTTGTATAGGTACGTTACTCAATGAACCACCTGCCTGTTCCTTAATGCTTTTGGCAAGATTCTTGCCTATACGCTGAAGCGAAGCTAGATCACTTTCTTTGGCGGCTATGATATCAGATTTATTACGATAACCCGCGTTGTATAACGTCCGCCCCCTGGTCCTTCCCACACCGCGGAACCATACAAGGTCGGTAAGTTCTTCTTTCACGCCATATTTTATACGGGTCAACAGTGGTCTGATACGTTTTATCGCATCAGGTGCGAATATGTATGCAATCTCGCTCATGGAATACATGATCCAGTTCATCATGTCTATTCTAGAACGTACGTCCCCAGGACCGATGCCTAAGGAATCCGTCATGATATCCTCAGGGACCTCTGAGATCCAATCCTCGGTCATGGCTGACACCTTAAGGGCACCCATAAAGATTTCATAGGCGAAATCGGGTTCTTCGAAGGGGTTATAGAGCAGTTTCTCTTCGTAATCGTTAGCCAAGGTGTTCAATCTGTTCTCATCGCTTTTCTTAGGGTATAGGCCCATGACATCGGGTGTCATAGCTGCAGCCAATAAGATCGTGAACTGGTCGGTGTCCTCTTTGATCTTTTTAACGGCATCTCTTAAGATAACTGCTGATTTAGGATCTATATACAGGTCAGAGATACGTTTTCCAAAGGGGAGGATCCTAAGGGATATCCCATTCTTTTCGATCATCTCCTCTTTTGCTAGGAAGTCCGTTACGTTCTCTACCACGTTCTCTACACCGAACAAAGAGGAAGTACTTCCATAGAACGTAGAATGTAGGAAATCTACGATTTCTTCGTCAGTTGAAGCGTCTCCAGTTGCCACAAGACCCAGGATATGACTTCTTAACGTGACCTCGTTCCCAAGTTTCGATGTAAGACGTTCTGTGTCACACATTATGTAATCATCCATCAGGTGGTCCGAATCCCGTAGGTTCTTAGCTATCAGGACAGCTTCCCCATATGGGTCGTATCCCGGTCTTCCTGCCCGACCGCACATCTGTTTGACCTCCATAACGGATATAGGAACCATTCCGACGTTGGCCTCGAACCTTCCCGTGTCTCTCACGATGACTCTTCTAGCGGGCAGATTTATCCCTGCAGCCAACGTAGGTGTGGCAATGATACATTTTATCTTACCGTTACGGAAGTTATCTTCCACATATTTTCTTTGTTTGTAAGTAAGGCCTGCATTATGGAAAGCAGTACCACATGAAACACAGAGTGCCAGTTTCTTTCCTAGGGCGGTAGGTTCTGAACCTCCCTCCAATATATTGGATTCTTGTTTCGTTAATTTTCTTCCTACATATTTCGCCATGTTGTCAGAGAACTTCACCGCTAATGATTCGGTGGATCTTCTTGCATTGACGAATACAAGACATTGACCGCCTTCTTCTATGGTCTGTTTGATAAGTGCCCATATAGGTTCTTTTTCCGCAGGGACCTCTTTTTTCTTTAAATCTTCAAAAGTTATCTCATCGTCAAAATATACCCCTTCGCGGAGAGGCACAGGTCGCCAATCGCTCCATACCAGTTTAGCATCCAACCATACTGCAAGGTCCGTAGCATTGGATATCGTCGCAGATAATGCGATGATCTGTATGTTAGGATTCCTTCTCATGAGCTTGGTCAGAGTTACTTCCAGGGTCGGTCCTCTACCAGGGTCGTGTATCATATGTATCTCGTCTGCTATGACCAATCCTACGGAGTCGATCCAACGACTTCCGTGGCGTATCATGGAATCCGCTTTTTCAGATGTTGCTACGATGATGTCCGCATCTTTTATGTTGCCTTCATCTGAATCTAGGTCCCCTGTGCTCATGGAGACTTTGTAACCGAGATGTGAGAACATATCTAGATCGTCCTTTTTCTCGGAAGCGAGGGCTTTCAACGGAACGATATACAGTACCTTTTTGCGTTCAATAAGAACTTTTTTAAGAGCTGGGATATATCCAATGATCGATTTCCCACTGGCAGTCGGTACTGAGACTACAAGGTTATGGCCTTCCAATGCAATAGGTATCGCCTGGGCCTGAGGCGGGTGCAAGTTGATGAAACCCTGTTCCTTTAGTGCGTCGGCGACGCTGTCGGGAATGTCTAGTTCATCAAATCTCATAACTCCTGATATGGGACGGGATAATTAACCCTTATCGGAACCTTTTTACACAATAGTTAATAAGGGTCATCTATTACCAGTGATAAATGAATAAGAAAGTCGTTCTTGTTTTGATGTTTTTAGCATCTTTTCTCGTCTTGCCGCTAGCTATAGCGGATAGTTCGAACGCAGTCACCGAGTTCACATCTTACGGGGATCAACTTTCCGAAGATGAAAGGATGATTTATGGCGTCTGTATAGATCCTTATCAAGATCATTCTGTTCCACTTGACAGGGACTGGGACGATCCCTCCCCGACAGTCAGTATCATCGATATGAAAGTCATTAACACGGCCGTGAAAGCGGCCTCACTGGACTATCCAAGTTATTTTTGGCTCTGGGCAACTCCGATTCTGGATGAATATACATTATCATTTTTTGTCCCGGAGTTTGACATAACTACCATCGAGGTCATAACGCAGATGAAGGCGTTCGTTTCGAACATAAGCGGTGAGACCGTATCAGAAAAGATTGCAGCGATTGATTCTGAACTACGTTCAAAGGTAGAATATGTGAATCATGTGCCGGAAGATGATGTTAGTTACGATCTTCTTGATGGAACGGCATACGGAGCCATTGTTAAAGGCAAAGCTAACAGTTATGGATTTGCCGCAGCAGTCACATTCTGCGCTCAAGAATTAGGTATCGATGTCATAACGATATTCGGTGAGCTCAACGATCCGAAAGACTCGAAAGTGCATGGATGGAATTTAGTCCAGGACGAAGGTTGGTATGGGGTAGACGTGGCCTTGAATAAAGAGAAGGTCACGGACACATATGTCATGATGGCGGCGTACGATCTTGGTTATAAAACAGATTACACTTTCAAAGCTTCCCACAATGCGAACATGTCAAAGTATCTTGACAAGAGCGACGTGATATTTGCGCCCGAGTTACATATAAGGATAATCGAACCGCCAACAGAGCCCACATTCATTGAAAAATATGGCCAGGAAATCTTAGTAATAATCATTATAACCGTATTATGTGTTGTTATGCTTACTTATGTGAAACGTGGTTGATCAAAATATTCGATATGTGGATATATACAAAAACAAGAGGAATAAAAATGGAAAATAAAGTTGAAGTAAAGCCTACTGATGAACCCATAGAGACATGGATCGAGAGGCAGACCTTCACATCTACCGAAGACATGGTCATACCTGAGAAGATCGCAGACCGTGTCATAGGACAGGACGATGCAGTCCAAGTAATGAAGAAGGCCGCCTCTCAGAAGAGACATGTTATGCTCATAGGAGAGCCAGGTACAGGTAAATCTATGCTGGCTAACTCTATGGTGGAGTATCTTTCTAAGGAAGACCTTCAGGATGTAGTTTCATATCACAATCCCGAGGACTTTAATGAGCCTCGGATAAGAGCCCTTCCCGCAGGGAAGGGAAAGGCGATAGTCGCAGAACAGAAGGCCCATGCAGCTGCCGTTAAGAATCAGAAAAGCTCGATGTACATCTATGTCAGTATATTCATAATGATCATGGGGTTAATGGGATCCATATTCTTTGGTAACTGGACAATCATGTTCATAGCACTTTTCAGTGTGTTCATAATCCTACTTTTCCTTAGGAACCCCAATCAAAGGAACGAGGTAGCGATAGTACCGAAGGTCATAGTAGGTCATACGCCAGGGGAGATGCCTCCGTTCATAGATGCGACAGGTGCTCATGCTGGTGCGCTACTAGGCGACGTCAGACACGACCCGTTCCAATCCGGAGGTCTTGAGACACCTTCCCATGACAGGATAGAGTCTGGGGACATCCATAAGGCAAACAAGGGCGTTCTCTTCATAGATGAAATCAACATGCTGAAGATGGAGTCCCAACAGGCACTTCTCACTGCAATGCAGGAAAAGAAGATGTCTATCACTGGGCAGTCTGAACGTTCATCTGGTGCCCTCGTAAAATCTGAGGCGGTCCCTTGTGATTTCATACTTGTGTGCGCAGGAAACCTTGATGCTTTACAGGGCATGCACCCTGCACTGAGGTCTAGGATCAGAGGATATGGTTACGAAGTCTATATGCGTAATACAATGAAGGACACCGACGATAACCGTGGTTTCCTCGCAAGATTCGTGGCTCAGGAAGTCATTAAGGATGAGAAGATACCTCATTTTGACAAGTACGCTGTAGGCGAGATAATCAAAGAGGCACAGCGCCGTGCAGGAAGGCGTGGGGAACTAACACTCAGACTCAGGGAGCTTGGAGGTTTGATCCGTGTTTCCGGGGACGTCGCAGTCGGAAGGGATGCCGATCTGGTCACAAAGGAAGACGTACTTAACGCCAAGAGGTCCGCTAGAGGACTGGAGCAACAGATGGCCGACCGTCACGTTGAGGCCAACAAGAACTATCCGCTTTTCCATATAGATGGGTCCCAAGTAGGTATGATAAACGGTCTAGCGGCGATGAACTCGAGTTCAGAGATGTCCGAATTTGCTGGTATAGTATTACCTTTGGTGGCAGAGGTGGCTCCAGCACAGATAAAGAAAGGTGGACGCATCGTAGCCACCGGACAACTGGGCGTCATAGCCAAAGAGGCCGTGGACAATATTTCCGCGGTCATCAAGAAATACACCATGACCAACCTGACCGATGTGGATATCCATCTACAATATGTCGGTACGTATTCCGGTGTGGAAGGAGACAGTGCATCGATCACTATGGCAACCGTCATCATTTCGGCTTTGGACAACATCCCGATACGTCAGGATCTTGCTATGACTGGAAGCCTGAACGTTAGGGGTCAGGTGCTCCCGATAGGTGCTGTCACTGCAAAGTTGGAAGCTGCTGGAGAGTCCGGGATAAAAATCGCGTTGATACCTGAGAGCAATGCTAAGGACGTTATGATCGAGGACAAGTACTACGATATGATGGATATCTACGCAGTCTCTAACCTCCGTGACGTCTTAGAGTTCGCTTTCGTGGACTGTCCGATGAAGACCCAGTACCTTGACAAGCTGATAGCACTTACACCCGATGGCAAGTCTACTGTGAGGAAGCTCGAACGTCCTCCGAAGTTTGCGGTAGTGCCCAAAGAGGCCTCTGTGAAACATCATGGGACTCAAGTGGAGGAGACCTCAGAACCTGAACTGGATACTGAGGCAATATCTGAAAAGGAAAAGGTCACTGGCGGTGCACCATGTGGAGCTTAACACTTTAATCCAGGAGGCGATGGTCAATCATGTCCTACGGGCACGAATATGATAATTATTCACTGATGATCGGTAGATTCCAGCCGTTCCATGAGGGCCACCTGGAGATAATCCGGAAGTGTGCCCAGGAATCGGATAACCTTAACATCGGTATAGGGAGTGCACAATATTCACACTCCCTAGAGAATCCGTTCACCGCAGGGGAGAGATATCTAATGATAAAGAACACCCTGGACGATGAAGGTATCGATAACTATTGCATCGTCCCTGTAGAGGACCTTAATCGATTTTCAATATGGGTCGCTCACGTCACTTCGATGATGCCTCCTTTCGCATACGTTTACAGCAACAATCCTTTTACTCGCCGCCTTTTCGAGGAATCTGGATTCCACATACGTGAATCCCCTATGTACAACCGGGAGGTCTATTCCGGTACAGAGGTCCGTAGAAGGATAGTCGCTGATGAGGATTGGCGTTCATTGGTACCCGGTCCGGTGGCAAAGGTCATAGAGGAGATCGACGGCATAGGACGTATGAAGGACCTATCTGGAGAATATTGATGTCAGCTTTGTCGGAGATGACCAAGGCCCTTGAATCTAAAGGCTCTTCTCTGGCACTTGCTGAATCCTGTACCGGAGGGTTGATAAGCACCCTAATAACGGATCTTCCCGGGAGTTCAAGCTATTTTTTAGGTTCAGCCGTAACTTACAGTAACTTATCCAAGAATAGGATCTTAGGTGTCTCTCACGATACTATCTTGAAATATGGTGCGGTAAGTGAACAGACTGCAGCGGAGATGGCCGAAGGTGCAGTCAAAGTATTCGGTTCAGATTATGCGGCCTCTGTCACTGGTATTGCCGGTCCGAGTGGAGGCAGTCATATGAAACCCGTAGGTACAGTATGTATCGGACTGACTGATGGAAATTGTTCTATCACGTTCACAGAACATTTTGAAGGTACAAGGTCGGAGATTAGGACAAGGACCGCCGAGACTGTTTTTAAATTATTGACGGATTTTATCCTGGAGAATATATGAGCAGATATTCCAGACAGGAAGGTCTGTTTGGAACGAACGGACAAGAAAAACTTTTTAATGCTAAGGTGGCAGTCGTGGGATGCGGAGGGTTGGGGACATACGTATCTTTGTTACTTACGTCTACAGGCGTGGGGAATTTGAGGTTAATAGATGGCGATAGGCCATCTGAGAGTAATCTTAATCGTCAATTCTTCTATTCTGGTGAAGAAGGTCTTAAGACTGAAATACTCAGGAAAAAACTCAAAGAGGTAAATAAAGAAGTCGAAATCGAGATAATATCCGAGTTTATCAATGAAGAGAACGTTTCCCGCGTTATCGGAAAATGTGATGTCATAGTGGATTGTCTTGATTCAGTTGCATCGCGGCTTATATTGAATAGATATGCCATGTTAGAGAATATACCACTGGCACATGGAGGCATAGACGGATTCTACGGGCAAGCGACCTTTGTTATACCTGGTGAGACACCCTGTCTTAACTGTATATTCGGATCATCCGATGAACAGGCATCAGGATCCTTTGCTCCCATGGTATCCCTTATAGCATCGATACAGGCATCCGATACGGTGAAGTCCATAACTGGAACAGGGGAAACCCTTGCTGGAAAGTTGTTCACCGTTTCTATGGAATCTAATGAGTATAGTACTGTGGACATCTGTCCAAATCCGAAATGTTCAGTATGTGGAAAAATCCACTGTAAATAAATACGGCCCATATATTCAGGTGTATCATGGAGAAAATAATGACCGGGAAGGTCAAAGAGGTTTACAGCGTGGATGATGACACGCTGGAATTCGCATATACAGATAACATCTCTGTTTTTGACAATGTCATCCCGTCAAAGATTCCTCACAAAGGCGAAACTCTATGCAGAACGGCCAAGTTCTGGTTCGGTCTACTTACAGACCAAGGCATCCACAATCACTACATCAGTGAGCCAGCCCCTAATAGGATGAGGGTAAAAAGAGTCAATATCATTAGAGACTACAGTATGATCGACGAAAACACAGTGAATTATCTCATCCCATTGGAGATAATCTGTAGGCATTACGCCGCAGGATCCCTTATGGACCGGATCAAAGAGGGGAAGATCACCGTCGAACAGCTAGGATTCCCAAAAGATCACGTTGTAAAATATGGAGAGAAACTCCCAGTCCCATTCATAGAATCAACAACCAAATTGGAAGAACATGATAGTAATCTCACCGACGATGAAGCCAAGAAAATGGCTGGAATAAGTGATCGGGAGTACCAGGAGATCAAGGACACAGTTCTGAGGATCGATAAGATTATCGAAGAAGAAGCGTTAAAACGTGGACTTATTCACTGTGATGGCAAGAAGGAGTTCGGTTACGATAAGGGACGCAACCTCATGGTCTTAGACACCTTCGGTACGTTGGACGAAGATCGTTGGTGGGACGCCGACGAGTATGCCAAAGGCAACGTATCAGAGCTTTCCAAAGAGTTTGTAAGGCAGTACTACCGAGGAACAGGTTATCACGAGAAGCTTATGAAAGCTCGTCACGGAGGCCTAGAAGAACCTAAGATACCGGCCCTTCCTCAAGATATCATCGACCGTACAAGTGATCTTTATGTCAGCATGTACGAGAGGATAACTGGGGAGAAGTTCTGATCAGATAAGTCTGACCAGAACCATTTTCTCCCCGTATGGGCACTCGGTATCTCCTTCGACGGCCTCTACGGTGAGTTTAGTGCCAGAGATCTCCGAAGGAGGATGACATCTGAACCAGTTCTTACAACATTTGAGGCCGCAGT
This sequence comes from uncultured Methanomassiliicoccales archaeon, assembly GCA_964369035.1. Lineage (GTDB taxonomy): Archaea > Thermoplasmatota > Thermoplasmata > Methanomassiliicoccales > Methanomethylophilaceae > VadinCA11. The sequence goes on from CAYJDU010000021.1 coordinate 10,413, forward strand.
TTATCTCCTGGAATGTTACCATACCACCTTCTATGGCATTTTTCTTCAACATGGCCGCTGGAGTGCTTATCTTCTCTACTTCTACCACCTTCACACGGTCCTCTGTTTCCAGGCAGTCGTGGGTCTGGGTCCTTATGTTCACTATACGGTATCGGGTATTCTTCTCCAGGTTAAGGCATACGCCTTTCAGTTTACATTCCCGACATCCGTCCATGGGTCCCATGTAATAGAATGTCAAACCCTCCTTAGCAGAATTCTCTGAGATTAATGTTATGTTGACCATTAGATCACTCCTGTTGTTTTCGCAACATTTAATGCAGCCTCGCGACTTATGCCGTTGCCAAGTATCGTAAATCTGTCCTTGCGTATACCCGCTGCAGCCGTCAAAGCCTCGATGACCTCCTCGTCCTTCAGGCCTATTTGCTTTCCAGTGGTTGGTGCACCTATGTTATCTAAAGCATCTCTGATAACTTTCCAGTCCCCTCCGTGGAGATACATCATCATTATGGAACCCACGCCGCACTGTTCTCCGTGCATGGCACGGCCGGGATACAATATATCGATGGCATGGGAGAACATATGTTCCGAGCCGCTTGTAGGTCTAGAGCTTCCGGCAACACTCATTGAGACGCCGGATATAATGATCGGTCTAAGTGCGACCCAGACACTTTCTTCTAGGTCAGGACGTATCAATTCGGAATTCTCCATTATGGTCTCGGCAGAATATTGTGAAAGTGAATATGCCGAGCGACTGAATTCCTCGTTCCTTAGCCTATGTGCGAACTCCCAATCCTTTAGTGCTGTAAGGTTAGAGATTACGTCGGCACAACCAGAGGCAAGGTACCTGTATGGTGATTTGCAGATGACCTCGGTGTCCGCCAGAACCCCCAGAGGCGATGAGGTCTCGACGGACTGAGGCCCCACGTCCATCTTGAGTGACGCACGTCCAGATGCGATCCCGTCATGTGCGGCGTTAGTCGGTATGCTTATGAAAGACAATCCCATATCATCAGCCGCTATTTTTGAAAGGTCTATCTTACTTCCTCCCCCAACGGCCAGGATGAATGTGGACCCCGTCTCCCGGATAACGGATTTTACTTTTTCCAGATTTTCTAATGTTGCGTTACCAGTCTTTAGGGTGTGTATGTCATATTCGTCTGACATGATCTCCTCTACCCTCTTTCCCGCTGCATCATATGTGCTCTCACCTGTGATGATCAGTCCAGATTTTCCAAACCTAAAGGATTCGCACATTTCCGGCAATCTGCCGAGGACATCGTGCCCCATAAGGATAGTTCTCGGGAACTCCATTTTCTTAGCTTTGTCGAAAACATCCATTTTAT
>CAYJDU010000022.1:0-11655 GCA_964369035.1 uncultured Methanomassiliicoccales archaeon
CGGGTGACGAGCTTGGAAGGCTCGAATCCTAACCAGCTAGATTACAGCTGCATTGAGTTTCCCTAATTTTTCACTGATATATAATCATGATGTAGTTTCATCGGCTTTTGCACAGCATCTTGGAATTATTCTATGATCTGACCCTTTGGCTTAAAATGGGATATTCTCTATATAGTCGTCATATTTCCTTAGATTTATCTATTGGGTTCATCATACTGTGATGATGGGTTCAGGGCCAGTATTCCAAAGTTCATTCGATTTAGCCATATGGAAAAAACTTTCAAGGTCTGGGACAAGTAAGTTCTCAATCGGCAGAATGAAGAATACGACGGAGGTAATTGCCGATGAGGTCATCGCCTCAAAAGTTTCTGTCAATTCTGCAGTGCTCGTTAGGCTAATGGATGCCCTTTACGATTCGGGTAGCCAACGTCTTAGAGCTATAATCCCTGACATTGTGGCTAAACGTCGTTCTTCGGATAGCGCCCCAGCGTTGGAGGCCGCTCTGTTACTTCAGAAAATGGGGAATCTTGAGGATGCCGAGGCGATGTTCAAATCTGTTCGCGACGGTCAAGATATCTCGCTTATGAGTATCGTTAATGCACGTCTTCTGCTTGAACGTGAAGATAAGCCCGCTGCGAAGAAGGTACTTTTGCATGGTAGGTGTAGTGATCCGTTGGACCAGCGAATTTACAAGTTACTGGAGGAAGCAGACCCTGCAGGGGGCTGGATGTATTACAGGAACATTGAACTGCTATACGCAGAACGTAATACTGTGGCATGTGGCACCGACGAAGAGGAAACCCCTCAGCAAAAATTGTATAAAATATATTGTATCTGGTACAGCGGAGACCACAATGCCGCCACAGAGGCACTGATCAATTCTCCTGAATATATCGATAAGAGCCGGGAATACATGCTCGCAGCTGCTCGTATGTCGGCTGATGAGAGCGATTGGTATTCGGCCGAGACGCTTTACGACGATCTGGTCAGAACTGGGTGCACATACATAACCTGTGAAGCGGCCAGGGTCTGTCTGAACGAGGGCAAGGTCGACAAGGCCCTTACGCTCTATCGGGATGCTGAAGCTACCGATACCCAGTCTCCTGTGGTAATGGAGGGACTGATAGATGTCTATACCAAGATGGGTCGCAAGGAAGATGCCGCCAACTACGTGTTGTTCTATCTTGACACTGAGCGTGCGGATCTCGATGCGTATCTGAGATATGCGGATTATCTGGTATCGGAATCTATGAACGCCCACGCCGAGCCGGTTCTTAGGAAGATATTATTGAACTATCCTGAGAACGTGGAAGCTAACATATTATTGTCAAAGAACGACATAGCTATGGGTAATCTTCCTGCTGCATTGGAAGCAGCTTCTGCAGCCGTAAAGTATGGAAGTAAGGATCTAGAGGCCAATTTACAACGTGCTAAAGTCTTATTCGCAATGGGAAAGATCGATAAATCCATGAAAGAATCATATTCTGCTCTTAAAATGGATCCGACGAACACGGAGATAATGATTCTGATCAAGGATATTTACTCCATTCAAGGTAAAAAACAGAAAGCCATGGCGATGTGCGATAAGATACTGGAGGTAGATCCGGATAATGCTAAGATAATACTGGAATCATCTCAAGCAAAATTGGCCAAGGGGGATACAGAGGGCTCTTTATCATCATATCGTAGAGCTATCCTAGCCGACCCACGACCAGAGAATTTCATAACCGTGATAAAATCACTTATGGGCGATGAGATGTACAAAGAGGTCGTAGATCTTAGTGAGGAGACTGAGTCCGAATATGGAAGCATCGCTACGGTCCGCCGTTTAAGGGGGAACGCCGAATTCGCCTTAGGTGAATTCTTGAAGGCATCAGCATCCTTTGCGGCCGCAGCGGTTCTAGATCCGCTTTCGCCAATCATTTGGCATTCTAAAGGTATGGCTGACGAAGCCGCAGACGATCTAGATTCTGCGGAAGACGCATACAATCGTGCTGTCCTAATGGATCTCGACAAGCCAGAATATTGGATCTCTAAAGCGTCGGTACAAGAACGCAAAGGGGATCTACATGGGGCCGTGGAATCACTGAACCGCGTCATAGAGCTAAAACCGGAAAGCGTGTACGCTTTGGTAAAAAAAGGTATGATATTCGCTAGATCTGGAAAGTATAAGGAAGCGATATACTTTATCGACATGGCGATAATGGTGAATGTTTGGGACAAGAGCGTCTACAACATCAAGAAGGAGATATGCATCCATTCTGGGATGTACAAAGAGGCGATCAGCGTATGTTCGGACATATGGACCATCGACCCTAAAGATGTCTACGCTGTGGTGGATGCCGCGGACTGCATGATGAAATTAGGGGATCGGTCCGCCGCACTCTCTTTGGTAAACTCCAAGTTAACCAAGGACCCCTCGTCCTTACAACTTTTGTTTTCCAAGAAGATTATACTCACGTCTATGGGCAATCATCCTGAACTCATCTCGATTTGCTACCGTATTCTTGAAAAAGATCCTGATAATCGTTCTGTCAAGATGGACCTGGTACAGGCATTGACGGATAATGGCGATATGGTGTCTGCAGATAGAATCCGTACCGAGCTGTACAACGAGGATGTTGCATTGGAGACTGCGGAGAATTCTGTCAAAACAATCGAAGATATCACAGAGTATGGGTCTGAAGAAGAGAAAAGGTCTGAAGAAGAGGATGCAGAGGCACTTTTTGACATTGCCCGTTCTCTTTATTCTTTAGGGGACCTCATAGGTGCCGCCAGAATGGCAGACCGTGCCCTAGAACTAAAGCCCGAAGTACCTGAATATATCCTTTTCAGAGTAAAGATTCACACTGACAACGGTGACGAGAGAGGAGCCGCAACCATAATCGAAGAGGGGTTGAGCCATTCCAAGCAAGATCCGGAACTTTGGGAGAAGTACGGGGACCTTAAGACTATAATGGGGGACCCGACCAAGGCTGTGGAAGCATATCAAAATGCGATATTGTATGGTGAAGAGGACCCTAAATTGTACGTAAAACTGGGGGACATCCATATGGCGGAAGGAGATATCGATGAAGCCATCTCCGATTACACCATGGCAGTCTCAAAATCTGGCCTAGACAATACCGCCCGTATACGTCTGGCTTCTGCATACTGTGAGGATGATGACTCAGATAATGCGGACAAGATAATCGATATCGTGCGTTCCGACGAGCCCGAGAACGCCGAGGCGCTGGTTATCAAAGCGAAGATTTATTCTAAACGGGGTGAGCAGGAAGGGGTCATGGAGATGTATAAACTTCTTCTTATGATGAAGGATCCCGAACAGTCATCACTTGAACAGATGTCGGAGATACTTGCAGGATTAGATCGCCCTAAGGAAGCCACCGTTCTCATACACAGGGCCGTCAAAGCTTCAGAAGATCCCGAGGATAAGACCTCGGAGATTACGATGAGGCATGCAGAGAGGCTTCTACGTAGAGCATACGTCAGTAAACGCTCTTTGGACGATCCAGGCATAGAGAATATGTTGGAGACTGACCAGGAGACGGCGAACAAGGTCATGATTTATCTATCTAATATCGAAGAGTACGGACCTATCATCCCAGGAACACCCGAGTTCGTAAGGATGGAGGCACTTTCTTACGATGCCGTTACCCGGGCGAATCTTGTGGACATCGACATGGAGCCCATAATAACCATCCCCTGTGCCTTCGTCGCCGGTGGTGCGAAAGATGCCGACGAGGCAAAGGCTCTCGTATCATATATTTTCGAGGCATTAAAAGGAACAATGAGAATCGACCTACTCTCGGAAGAGGTGGCCGAGTTATCATCTGAGGTAGAACTAGGTATGTCAATCTATGATATAATGAAGAAATTTAAAATCGGAGTTTACAGCGCCAGAGCTGTAAAGGATCTCAGTAATTCAACATCTGGGACTTCATGAACTCCCTCATCAAGGTTGTTGCGTAGTTACCCTTGGAGAGCATGAACTCAACGTCGTAATGGTCTTCGCCCATCTTATAACCTAGATCGCTCACTGGGCATAGTATCTCCCGCCTACTTCCCTTCGAACTACATCTGGGAAGTCCAGGTACTATAAAATCTGAATTTTCTATCCTTTCCGCTTTAAGGACCGAGGATTCTATACCTCCCATCTCTCCATCCTGTATCGCACTCTCGCTGCCGAACAGGACTATGGACACGAACGCACGACCAGACTTAACCTGTGATTTCACCAGATCTAAATTCTTAGATGTGGCACATACAGGATGTCCGTGGTCCGGCGTTCCATCTGCCGACATAGGAATAACCGTATCCCCTTCTATGGGTGAATTTAATGGGAGTCCTAGTTCCATCCTTTTACTGAGCATTAGATTGAACAGATAGGATTGATAGGCATGTACCAGCATCATTTGGAGATTGTTCGGAAGAGTTTCTATCGCACCGGTCCAGTCATTTGGGGATTCGATAAGATGCCACACTATGGATTTTTCAAATCCCATCGGCTCAGGCATGATCTTTATCAATTCTCTCCAATCGTCACGATGTGCCAGTTCCTCTCGGGCTTTGACTACATCTTCTGTTTCGAACGCTGATGGTAGTGAAAGATAGATCCTGACAGCATCCTCGATGTTACCACGTACCAGTTGTTCCCCTACAAGATGGGTCACCGGTCTTACGACACCAAAACGTTGCACTCCAAAATAGTTGGGAAAACCGCCAGTGCTACGAACGTCTGAAATAACACTGTCCAAAGCTCCAGGTATTTCAGACATGGGCATGTCTGTCTCTTTAACTCGTATGGAGAAGCGGTTTCCTATGAGGTCGCCTATCTGCATAGGTTTCTTTGACCTGTATACATCTGTGATCTCTATGTCCTTAAGGCCGACGTTCTCAAGAGCCTCAGGGGAACATTCAAATGACATCAGTTGGGATGTGATGGCTCTTTTATCCTTTGTCCCAGCGAAACCGATCCTTTCTCGGGATATACCTAAGTTTCTAGAGAGCAAACGGATCATGCGGTTTGTCTCCCAGTTGGTGCTGGTGACCTTCGCTATAACATATTTTCCATTGGGGTCCTCTGGAGGGCCGTCGGATATCTCCGTAACCCGAAAATCCTCTGGAAGGGCTTTTATGCGTCCACCGGTGCCGTCTGCACCGCTAAGATAGTAAAGCATACCGATTTTTGTTTCATCGGTATCGCAAAGCCGATAGCTCATCTTAAGAAACGATCTCCGCAAAATACTTGGAGAGGCGGTCCGCGGCATCCTTTATGGCTTTAAGGGCATCGCCTTTCTTGACTTTGACATAAAGTTGAGCGTCTTCAAGTTCAGGGTGTTGTTCTTCATATCTCACAAGGAGGACTTCCTCGCTGTTGTATAAAGCATCCATAAGAGGTTGAATTATCGCCATGTCTACATCTTTGAGCCCGAGGGTGACTGAAACATCGGTTTTCTCGGCAACATAGGTCTTCATGCGCCCCTCAACCTCTGCTCATATCTTAAACTTTTGTACGGACCGTTAGGTCAAACCGTCCGAATCGCGTTCCTGTAGTGCGTACATGTCGCTCATCTCTAGATATGTGGTACACTCGGTGGGATCTTTGTCGTCCCGTACTCTCCCTGTGAATCTAGGGAATCTTACTCCAAGTCCGGAATCATCTTTGGCGTATCCCATGGCTGCAGTGTGTATCGGACTTACGCTTATCTCTGCCCCGGTAACTTCAAGGATCACCGAAGGCTGGAACCACACATTGGGCACCATCTGTGCATCTACCGACGAAGGTTTATCCTGGCTCTTGTACGCTTCCAGCATTCCAGGGAGTTTTTCAAGGAACTCATCGTCGAACCCTGTCCCTAGCTTGCATGCGGTTCCGAACCTGCCGTTATCTTGATCATATGCGGCCATAAGGAGCGCCCCATACTTCCCTGCCCTCTTTCCCATCCCATAAAACGCGCCTACTACAGCTAGATCGAAAGTGTCCACAAGGGTCTGTTGATAATCCCTCTTGTACTTTATCCATAGAAAACCTCTGGACCCAGCTCTGTATACAGAGTCATCGGATATCGATTTGGCCATTATGCCTTCGCACCTTGCCACTATAGCCTCATCGAAGAACTTTTGTCCTTCTTCAGGCGAGGATACTATCCTCATCGTAGTCATCTGTATATTCTGTGATATGTCAAAATTCTTTTCTATTGAGGAGCGTCTTTCTAAATAAGGTTCGGAGGTCATATCCTTCCCATCTAAGTAAAGCATATCAAACAAGAATATGCGCACTGGGTATTTTTCTACAGCCTCCAGCATACCATGTTTCTTCCTGCGGTGTGTCACTTCTTGGAATGGTAACATATTCCCCGTTTCTAGATCGATGGCCACACACTCACCCTCGACTATCGCCTCGTCCACTTTACAACGTTCCCTTAGTGACTTTGCTACATCTGGGAAGTTCGGCGTCAGGTCCTCGAGTCTTCTCGAATAAAGTTTGACGGAATCTTTTGTGATATGTGCCTGGACCCTTATCCCGTCATACTTGTATTCCATGGCACATTTACCATCTAGTTTCTCTACCACTTCGGGTATCGAACGTAGACGTTCGGCCAACATGACCTTCAGGGGATTCCCTACGTTCACTTTTATCTCCCGTATGGCGTCCATGCCTTTCTCTGCCATGGTCTTGGCGACGAGACCTAGGTCGCAGGTGATGTTGAACGCTCTCTCAAGGTCCGGTCGGTCTTCTTTTTTTCCAAATGCTTCTGCTAGAGCATCTAATATGGTCATAGTTCCAGCACCGACTCGCATCCTTCCCGTTACTATGCGGCAAAGATATCTAGCCTCGATAGGATTCGAGTCATGTAACATGTTGGAAAGAATTTTGGTCTTCTTATCTTGTGAATCCTTGCCTTCTGCGTTCTCGATGTTCGTAAGACTTTTTATGACCCGATCGAGAGTGAGCGGGTTTGAGAAAAGGGTCATCTGTTTTTTATTTTTTATAAGTTCTTCAGCCGCTATACCTGGGTCCCCTTCTTTGAACACAGCATCTGTAACTTTCGATTCTGGTATTCCGGAGGTAGCTGAGAGAGCTCTTATCACAAGTTTGTCTGACATACCCAGTACCTGAGGATAAAAATCAGGGCGAAGTTTTCCTTGATATAGGAATACTACGTGGGACATCATATTCGGATTTACATTTTTAAGGAACTCTGCGAGTATAGATGTCATCAAGAGACGGCTAGGTTCGGCCTCTATACGGTCGAAGGTCTCGGCGAGTTCCGCGAAAAGCATGTTACTCCATGTCAAATAAACTATTAATCGTTTTCAAAAATCTGCTAATCTGGTCTGTCCCTTGTCTTTTTTGGATGGGATCTGATTTTTCAATGTACGGCTCAGACCATCTAGACGGGTCCTCATAAGCTCTTCTTTCTTCTTACTGGATTTTTCGAACACTTCGTCAATGGTCCCACGTGCAACCAATACGTAGACCTCACCGTCATTCTTCCTCCCTGTACGACCTCTTCTTTGGATAGTCCTTATCTCTGATGGCACTGGCTCATAGAACACGACGGAGTCTGTGCTAGCAACATCTAACCCCTCCTCTCCAACGGACGTCGATACGATCACATTACATTTGCCGGAGTGAAAATCATCCAGGATCTGGATCTGCTCTTTCTGTTTCAGTCCGCCTTTTGACTGTCCGATAAGCTTACCCACTCTAGCGGCAGGTATGGTCGATAGCTTTTCTACAAGCATATCACAAGTGTCCCGATATTGCGAGAATACTATCACCTTTGAATTCTCTGATGTATTAAGTGCACGGCTGACGATACTCATTACTCTGGATATCTTGGGATGTTCCACAGGGGAACTAATGGTTATTTGGACCATGTCCTTATACTCTATAAGTCCGACAAGTTCTTTAGTGCCTTTACTGGCACTCACCTTTTTTGAATCGGAATCAATTTTTTGAAGATATGAGCGGAGAGCGCTCATACCCTGGGTCTCAGCTAGACTTATCGCATGTAAAAGTTTGAGGCATATCGCTTGTACCGTAAGGCCCCGGAAAACTATGGCGGTTTTCTCTCCACGAGCAAGTCTTCTCTGTAGTGTTTCTCCTACTACCAACAAATGTTTGGTGGAAGGAGGCCAGTTAGAATTGAAAAGACTAAGATTAGTAAGTTCTATGACGTAATGGTCGAGCATTTTCTGTAGAAGTGAAATTATGTCCGTCAGATCCTTTGGCATACTGACCTCTATCCTTTTAACATAAGTATCGAAAACATAAGGCGATACGTCTGGGTCATCGTCCCCTCTAACGTCTATATGGGTAAGGTCCAGATTTTTGCATATGTCCTCAATGCGGTTAAGATCACTACCTGGGGAAGCGGTCATGCCCATAGATAGTATGTTGTTCCCACAGTGTTCCGCTACGGTGACATAGGCGTAGTTACCGGTGCCTCTGTGAGCTTCATCATAGATGATAAGGCCGTAGTCTTCCAGGTCGTACCGTCCGTTCTCCAGATCGTTGGATATGGTCTGGGGTGTAGATACGATAAGGTCACATTCTTTCATCATCACTCTGCGCATCTCAGGCTTGATGTTGCCGTTCATGACGCCGATTTCTGTGAATAGAAGGTTATCTTTGAAGAATGTACCGTGCTGGTCGGTCAGAGGTTTAGTGGGTGCGACCATCAAGACCTTTTTTCCCCGTTCCAATATGCATGCCGCTACGTAGAGCGCTATGACAGTCTTACCTAAGCCCGTAGGCAGGATTATCAGCGTGTTACCGCTGAGACATCCTTTGGCCATGGAGACCTGGTATTCCCGCTCTTCTATTTTTCCGGGTACGATCCTGGGATGGGATAGATAGTTCATTCTACTATCTAATAAGATAAGTAAGGATAAAAGGATGACCGGGGGGTGCCCGAAAGTGTGCCCGTATAAATAAAAAATAAGTAATGGGGCGTTGAACGCCCTTTATTGTTTAACTACAACCGCTACAGGAAGAACAACCGCTTCCTGCACTGGGGTCGCGTATCGTAAGACCGGTACCGAAGTTCGGGTCATCTATGAACTCTACCACGCAATCCTTCAAGGGTCCTGCGGTATCTTCGTCATAGAATATCTTGAACGCTTTGGAAGTTGTGTCGACTATGTCGCCTTCTGTCTCTTTCTCTTGGAAAGACATTCCGAACTGAGGTCCGGAACATCCGTGACCAGAGAGATAAATCTTGATTCCATAGCCTGTTTTCTTGTTCTTATCTAAAAGTTCCACTATGAATTTTTCCGCTTCAGGTGTTATTTTTACCATGTTTATCAGTCCTCTAATTTTATCAAGGTATATATAAAAGTCTTAGTACTTAACTATTGTTACTCATTCCGTTTTCACGTCATATAATTTAGCGTATTCTCTAAAAGCGTAAGATTGGGACCTAGTAAGGGCCATATATGAACCGATAACCATCGCCTCTAAGATCTCATCCTTTGTAGCTCCTGCTTGTATCGCATGTTCGGCCTGTACCTTGATACAATATTCTGCACCCTCGGCTGAGGATGCGGCTAAAGCACACAGGTATCTCGTCTTTTTCTCCATGACGCCACGGCCTTCTATCGCAGCCCTTCCGAGGTTCGCTACAGGTACGAATAGGTCTGGACGTTCTGAGAGCACTTGATTGATCAATGGTATGGAACCATATTCCTTTTTGATCGCTTCTAGTATTTTTTCGGTTATTTCTCTTTGTTTTGGGTCTTCTTCCATAATCGTTCTGTATAATATGATTATAAAAATATCTGTCGTAAGGATCGATAGCGTTTTACTAACTGTATAAATCCGTTAATATGAGGTTGTTCGCAGTTTGTTCTATTAAGCCCTGGTAAAAGGGCCGAGGAGAACATGGAATGGAAAACAATAGCCTTCAAGAAAGGTTCAGAATCGTGGGCAGGGAATTCAAATACGATACGGTGAACGCAGAATTCACAGCGTTCAAAGAATTTAAGGTCCGTTGGCAACGCTCTTACAAGTGGGCGGACTTCAAAGTTTCGGATTATCTGACGGACGCACCCCCTGAGGTCATAGATGGCCTAGCAAAGACATTATTCACAAGGATCTGCGCAAAAGGCGATCCAGATTTCTCGGAGGAGATGTGTAAGTGGGTCACCGCACCTGATTTCGCGAAGTATAAACAACCGATATTCCTAAAAAGGAGCCGGAACCTATCAAGGTCACCTCAGGGAGAACACAAAGACCTAAGTGATTCATATCAAAGGCTCATAGACATGGGCCTCGTTGAAAGGGACTCTTCATTATTCCTATCATGGACAAAGGAGCCGAACATCCGTAAGGTCGGATACTGTTCGGTACTCATGAAAGTGGTCACGGTATCTTCGGCATTGGACAACAAAGAGATACCTGATTTTGTCGTGGATTATGTGATGTACCATGAGTTATGTCATATCATGATAGGGTTCGACCCATCCTCAGAAAGACATGGCAAGAAGTTTGCAGAATTGGAGTCCATGTTCCAGAAGCAGAAGGAAGCTGAAGGTTGGTTGAGGAAACTCTGCATGTATCTTTGAAACAGGAAATAATCGTCCTGAGGGGACAGGTGTCCCCCGGACGTTAACACACTCTTTCACGGTCCGACGATGACGCCGGTCTCGGAGCACTGACTTACGCTGGGGGTGTTTGTCGGACCCTGCGTTGTCTTCCGGTCATAGTAACGATGACACATCGAATCTCCCGCAAGTTCCCAATTAAGGTACAGGGCCACTCTTAGCCGGTCCGTGCACATGGCGATCACAAATCACGCCCCTCTGCCAGTCCGGTTATTATAACATTGTGCTTTGGTTTATAAAGAATTCTGTTAAGTCAGTAATTCGATCGCAATTAAATAATGCTCTGACGATATGTTTACACGAGGTAGTATATGATTTCTGAAAAAGTAGTAAAAGCGATTGATGATCAGATAAATATGGAGTATTACTCCGCATTCCTCTATTTGGCGATGTCCAATGAGATGGATGCAAAAGGCTTCAGAGGATACGCCCGCTGGCTTTTCTTGCAATACCAGGAAGAGATAGAACACGCTGAGAAATTTATCGCCTTCGTACAGAGGAGAGGCGCAGAACCATCCCTCAAGGCGATCGATGCCCCAGGTAAGGTCCCGACGGCCCCTCTAGGTGTAGCAGAAGCAGCATTTGGTCACGAGGTAAAAGTATCCGAATCCATCGACAGAATTTATGCTCTGGCAACCAAAGAGGAGGATTACGCTACTGTCTCGTTCCTCAAATGGTTTATCGACGAGCAGGTCGAGGAAGAAGAGAACACCAGGGATATCGTAGATCTGTTCAAACTTGCAGGTAATTCATCCGGCGCCCTTATGGCAATGGATAGTAAACTTGGAAGTAGAGCCGGCGAATGATTTTTTAATCAGACAATCTGTAAACCCTTTCAAACTTCCTGCCACGTTGGCAGGAATTATATTTATCATTCGTCGAAACTCGATTGCGTTGAATGTCGTTGTATGATAAATATTACTGCTTTTGACGTAAAAATATCTAATTTTGTAGAAAATAGCCCTTTTTTCTACGTTTTTCGTATTAATAGCATTGTATTTCGTACATTACGTCAATTAATATAGTAATCTTTATGAACGA
>CAYJDU010000023.1:0-10362 GCA_964369035.1 uncultured Methanomassiliicoccales archaeon
CTCATTCTTCCGAGAATCTTCTACCACGGACAAGTTACCTTCCAGATATTCTGAGATGATGGCATCCAGATCCTTTGAGCCAGTAGAAACAGCCTCTATGTCCTCCCCAGTAAGGAAAGATCTGATCCTGAGGTTTGTCTCGGTATCGGTTATATCATTGGCCTTAAATTTCTTAATTATCTTTATTAGTTCAGAAGTATCGCCGCCACCCCGGGCTTCGAAGGCTCTCCATCCGGCACTTATAGCTCCAGATGTGAACGATCTAGCAGTTTCAGTATCCGTCGCTCCAACAAGTTCTTCAAAGATATGTGCCAGATCCACGGATGTTGAGACGAATTGCTTCGCGGTCCTTTCATCAAGCCCATATTCTTTAGCAAGACGTAGGATCATGTTCTGTGGACTTTCTTTAATCTTTAACTTATCTACAAGATGTTTGACGTTAAAGATACCCAGGTCAGGTTCGTCCAGGTATCCGTAGTCTGCTTCCAATTCTTTTTTCCTGACGGATATGGTTACTCCCCGGTCCTCTTCGAAACGTCTTGTTTCGCGAACGATCTTTCCTCCAGCCTTCAATAGCCTGGTTTGTCTGACCACTTCGTAAGTAAGTGCACGTTCTACGTTCTTCAATCCCGTCACGTTCTTCACTTCGCATCTTTCTATCCCTACGGATATGTTACAATCGCAACGAATGCTCCTTTCCCCGTCGTCGGGGATGTCTATCGTGTAACGTATATCGTTTATCAACTGCCTCAAGAATTCTCTGGCCTCTGCAGGGGTTGATAGATCGGGTTCCGTCACTATCTCTACCAGTGGGATTCCTGAGCGGTTATAATCAATAAGCGAGGAAAGGTCGCCCACCCTCTTTGTCTTTCCAGGGTCCTCTTCTATCTGGATGCGGTTTATGCGTATCGGCTTCTTGCCGTTCAGATAATACATGCCCTTTCCGCCTATGGGATGGTCGAACTGAGTTATCTGGCAGTTTTTCGCATTATCTGGATAAAAGTAGATTTTACGGGCAAACCAAGTGGTATCTTGGATCTCGCATCCAAGCATTTTCGCTAAAAGTATACCGTATTCCAAGGCTTTACCGTTCATAGTCGGCCTAGCGCCGGGAAATCCCAGACATACGGGGCATACATGAGTGTTGGGTGCGGGAGCGTCTGTCGTAGGGCAGGAGCAGAACAACTTGGACCTGGTTGGAAGCTGGACATGCACTTCAAGTCCGATCTTCACATCAACACCTCCGGCTTTATCATATCAAATTCCTTCTCCCAACTATCGCAGATTGAGAATAGGAGTCCCTCGTCCCACTGATTGGCAACGAACTGCATCCCAATAGGCATGCCGTTGGAATCGTAACCGCAAGGTACCGATATATGGGGCATCCCCGCAATATTCGGGGGTGCTGTAAGTATTTCCGCCCTGTAGGATTCCACAGATGTCATCTTAGAGATATCAGCAAATTTTGGTGAGACGAAAGGCATTGTAGGTGTAAGGACGGCGTCATGTCCCTTCAGTATGGAACGGTATTCATCTATCATCTGTTGGCGGACCATACGCGCTTTGGTGTAATAGCGGTCCCTGTATACTGCCATCCGTGCGAACGTCCCTAGTATTATCCCTTTCTTTGTTTCTTCGCCAAAGTATTTCGAGCGGAATGAAGTGAAGTAATCATCGAATTTAAGCGAAAGGTCGCCTTTCTGCTGTCCGTATCGCATACCGCAATAACGTGCAAGGTTGGTCGAAGCTTCAGAGGCCGTTATAATTTTACAGGCTGGTACTGCGTATCTTGCCGACGGCATTTTTACCGTTTCGATATCTACTCCCATCTCTTTCATGGTCACAAGACCGTCGTTAAAAGCTTTCCTGACATCTTCTGAAGTGTTGGTCAATGCATCTTCTGGCACAGCTACAGAACTCAGTTCACGGTGTTCCCCGATCTCGGGTTGCGTACAAGACGATGAATCTCTCGGGTCCGGTCCGGCCATGATACTTATGTATTCTCTAAGATCATTAGCTTTGGACGACAAGATACCGATCTTATCGAGTGAATTCCCGTTATCTAAAAGCCCGTATCTCGAGATACGACCGTATGTAGGTACCATACCGTATATCCCGCAGAAACTCGCTGGGCCGCATATAGAACCGCTGGTGGAAACACCTATCGCAGCGTGTCCATCCATAACGGCGGCTGCACAGGCCGCACCTCCTGAAGAACCTCCGCAGGACCTATCCATATCGTAGGGGTTCTTTGGAATGCCGAACGCAGAGTTAGTGGAGAAAGTACCTGAACCAAACTCATCCATGTTTGTCTTTCCGATCAGGAGTCCCCCGGCTTCTCTCATCTTAGCTATAGATGTGGCATCAAAAGGAGGATAATAACCCTCCAAAATCTTGGAGCCGCAACAGGTCTCCATGTCTTTGGACGTCAGGTTGTCCTTTGCAGAGAATAGGAATTTTGCACCCCCTGCATCTGTTTCAGACGTTATGGTCTTGAACATCTGATATTTCTCATTGATCCGCGATAGTGAGGAAAGGTCGAAAGAGGTCATAGAAGTCTAGGTCCCCTGATGTAGTTCTCGTAGGTGTCCATTCTTTCAAGTAATGCCTCTGGATCCAGGTCCAGATGCGGGACATCGTCCCTTAGGACATCGGTGACATTGATAGGATCTAATCCGAATTCCTTACTCTCGGGTGCTTCGTCAAGTAATGCGAAATATTTCAAAATCTCGCTTAGATCGCTACTAAACCGATCTAACTCCTGGTCTGTTAGTTCTAGATGAGCGCTGTGTGCCATCTTTTTTACGGTTTCCTTGTCCATCGGTGCTCGTTACTCCTGTACGTGTGAGGATATTATAATCTTTTCAGGGACGGACCTTGCCAATCAGTATGATGGCGTTGAGCGTTATAGCATCTGTTTCGAATATCAATTCAGATCCTATTTGCTCCAGTATGTTGTCAATGTCTAAACCGTAGCCGCTGACCGAATCTATTTTTTGAGAAGGGTACCGACACTTATTGTCCGGATATGTGCAAATACCACAATAGCGACATTTCCCACACCCTAGCACTTTGACGGGGGCAAAAGGGCGTATGATATCGGCTGCACGTCTACACGAGATCGCAATATCTTCTGCTACTGTTCCTGTTGCCTCTAGGTCTTTCGGGTCCAACACATATCTTTTTCGTACTAAGAATGCTTCAGTGTACGTTTCAAGAAGTTCGGCGGTTTCTTTCAGTGTACCTACTCCTGGAGGACACCCCCAGTTCGTTTCATATCCGCCGCACTCATTTTTATCGCAAATATCCCTGAACTCCTTTGCTTTAGGTGAAGGTTTAGGAACGGCAATAGCCTTCACCGTGAAACCCTCTTCCTCAAGCTTATCTTTGAAACTGTACATGGTAAAACATAGACTATATCGAGTAATGTCGATATATCAATTACTGGTCTTGAAGGGTTAAGCATTTAAGCGAGTCGTTCAATAACTCTTCGATAACATGGCAGATGCTACTGCAGATAAAAAGATCCTCGCGGCAATGAAGACAATGGACGAAGGGGACTTCAAGAAGGCCTATTCCCTATTCAAGAAATTAACTACCGATTATCCAGAGGATGCAGAGTGCTGGTATGCACGTGCTGAATGCGGTAACTACGCATCTGGTATGTTCGGTGCGAAGATCAAGACTGATGAGATAATCGTCGCTTACGAGAAAGCTTGTGAGCTTGATCCTGAGAATGTCGATTATTATCAGTCATACGGCCTCTTCTGTATATCGGTGAACAAATTCGATATCGCTGAAAAGCTCTACAACGAGGCGGCGGAGATGGACGAGTCCCGTTCACCCTCTCTATATTCTGAGTTCGCCATCGAATACTACAACGTGATCATGGCTAATTACGGCGATATTCCTGAGGACAGTCCCCCCGAGGCAACGGCAGCTATCGAGAAGGCTTTGATACCTTACAAGAAAAAGGCATTATCATACATGCTCAAGGCCCTTGAGATGTCCCCTGAAGAAGCTAAATCATTGCTTTGAACGTATCGTATCAGTTTAAACAGACGCCATATCAGCGTTAGCTCTATCTAACGACATCCATGAACATTCGTTAGGCCATAATCCACTGGACAATGAACGTTTTCAATGGATTCTTTACGCTTGGTATCATGCCTGTGACCTTGCAAGTGACGTAAGTTGACTATTCCTGTAACGATAATGCGATAGGAATAGGCGAAGTACGAAGAGAAAGATAATGTACCTTTTAATCAAGATTAAAGCACTGGCTATGAAAAAAAATAAATTAAAAAGATGGTAGCGAGGGGTCGATTTGAACGACCGGTCTCCGGGTTATGAGCCCGACGGGATATCCTGGCTACCCTACCTCGCTATAGTCCGCTCTATCAGAACACCGTATTTAATTCTTATGAAGGAATCGACCGTTTAAAAGTTATCAAAGGAACTTTTTCAAGAACATCAGGTCTTTTATGTTCCCGTTGATCTTGATTTTCTTAGTAATATATGCTCTCATAGGTCTGAGTTCGCCGTTCATCATCGCCTCTATGGTCTCAGGCGTGGATGTAAGGATAATATCCGCATTCTCTATTCGCTCAGCTTTAAAGTCGCCGACTTTGGAGTTCTCCAATTTCATACTGTACACTTCGGACCCTAGGTCCATCATGAAAGCCTTCTTCAAGTGTGCCATGTCCTTGCGCAATCTTTCGTCTTCATCGCTTCTTTCGTTAAATTTGATAACTATGCGTTCAATTCTTTCCTGTATGCTCATAATATCACCAATCGTTGAGTTTGGTGTTCGTCGCGAGGGTCATCAAACGTCTGACCGGCTCCCAGGAACACCTGGTATTCAACGGGGGAAACCCGTTATCTTTTATCCATTTTTCTATAAAACCCATTGTTATGTGGTCACTCGGATAGCCACTTCCGATATTTTCGCCGAATTCCTCAGAGATCTCTGCGATACGCCGATCCCTTGTGACCTTAGCTACTATGGAGGCTGCCGATACTACGGGATAGCGGGTGTCCGCTTTATGTTCTGCTATCACACGTCCAACGCATTTTCTCTCCATGGACGATGAGAATCTTGTCTCATTGACGTCCGGGCAATCTACATACGCAATATCCCCGGTAAGTCTGTTGAAAGCTTCTACGAACATATTCAGCTCTATCTCGTTCAGTGAGATTCTTTTCCTTAGGTCATCTATCTCGGAAGCAGATACTTCCACCACGTATGTGTCGTAGCTTCCCACCAGTTCTTCGTAGATGGACTCCCTTTTCTTAGGCGTGAGCTTTTTTGAATCCTTTACTTTAAGCCTCAGTAGTCCCTCGTCCGAATCCGTCCTCAATATTCCGACAGCCAGAGGTCCCATAACTGAGCCTCGGCCCGCCTCATCTATGCCACAATATACCATCAGATCACCAATTTACCAAATAATTGGTAGACGTATATATTTTAAGTCGGGTCATGTTTACCGAACAACACATGAATTTAAAATGTGACGTCCAATACGGTAAAGCCGAGACGGGCTTCAGATTGACCCGCGTCGGTGTTACCGACGTTAAGAAACCCATCCTTGTGAAAAGAGAGGGTACGAACAATCAGCTCAACAGGGCCCTTAATTGCAACATCAATATTTTTGTAGACCTTCCAGCGGACCAGAAAGGTTCCCACATGTCCCGTAACGTGGCTGTTGTCACCGAAGTGGCCATCGATAGTATTGGGAAACCTGTCTCAAGTCTTGAGGCGGCGGCGGTGGAGATTGGCAAGAGGCTTTTGGTGCAACACGAGTATGCTCAGGTCGCTGGTGTTTCTATCACAGCCGATTATTTCAAACCCAGTATGACCCCAAACGGAAGGGAGACCTACGAGGTGTACAAACTCACGGCCAAAGCTCTTGCTGATCGAAATAAAGGAATCAGGAAGACAATCGGTGCTGAAGCTATCGGTATGACCGCATGTCCTTGTGCCCAACAGACCGTTACCGAACTGACTAACTGTTCTTCCGAAAATCCAGTCATGTCCCACAATCAGAGGAACATATGTTCCGCCATAATAACTACCAACGAAGGATATGAGATAGAAGCGGATCAGCTCATCGAGCTCATCGAGGCGTCATTCTCATCGCCGACCTACGAGCTTCTCAAAAGAGAGGATGAAGGGATGGTAGTGATAAACGCCCATAAGAACCCAAAGTTCGTCGAGGACGTTGTCCGCGGTGTCCTGAAAAGGATAGTCGAATCCTTCCCGGAACTACCTGACGATACAGAGATTGTGGTGAGGAGCGAGTCAGAGGAATCTATCCACAAACATAACGCCGTAGCTCAGAGAGATGCGACTATGGGTGATCTAAGAGAAGAACTACAGTGATTCACTCTGTAGTTTCTTCTATGGGTTCCAGCTTCTTTTCCAATATAGAGATGTCAGTGACGTATATGCCCTCTGGCGTCTCTAGGTCGTTAAGGCAGCCCACCCAGTAGACCACTATACCTGGGCCGAAGATCTGTGTATAAGGTATCAGCTGTTTACGTGAGTTGAACCTGAACTCGATGTTGTCGCCGAAGGATGCTTTACTCTCGATCCAGTAGATCTTCTTCCCTTCGTATAACATCGGCTTGTCCAGAAGGCTGTCAGGGGTCTTCATGAACTCTCCCCGGAGCTCGTTCTCGGTCCGATATGAAAGCCCTTGCCCATTAAGCCAGTTCTGAAGCAGTTCTTCTCCCCATTCACCTCTTTCTTTTTGTTTCTGGTTACCGTAAGGTGAATAGATCAGGTCGTTCTCGGTTACCTCGCGTAATTCGTCGGCCGCATCATCGCTTTCTAGTTTTTCCGGCGTCCGGACGAACTCCCAGAATTCTTTCTTCGATGTGCCATCCTCTTGGAATATCATCATAGCCGTCAGAATCGGAGGGAATCGGTTCTTGTCTGCCAGTTCCATCAGGGTCACGCCTTTTTTCCAATCCTTTAGCATGTACTTGGCGTTCTTTTTAACCACGTAGAATCGTTTTTTTACGTCCCTCGTCGTTTTCTGAGTGAACATGGTTTCCAACATTCTTCTGTCGTATCCCTCTTCTTCTAAAGTTTTAACATCGGCTGCGTTTTTTAGACCGTTGTAAATCTGCTTGTATTCAGAGTAATCCATTTTTATCAACTACTGAGATTGTGCACAAGGTCTTCTGCGGCAGATAGCACAACGTCCTTTACCATTGAGGTCGGTGGACAGTATGCGTTCTCTGCTGTAGCAAGAAAATCCTCGGCCGTTATACCGGACATCACAGCTGTAGAAAGCCAATTTATACGTCCGTTGGCGTCCTCACCTGCAAGTATTTGGGCGCCGACAATCCTATGGGATGATCTTTCGGCGGATATCTTCACAATGAGTTTCTTTCCTCCAGGCGAGTATCTCGCTCTGGTGAGGCCTTCTGCCACCCCTTCGACGATGGATATGCCGTACCATGATGCAAGGCCACGGGACATTCCTGTCCCTGCGATCTCCATATCCCCTATGACACTGATCCAGGGGCTAGTGGTGGGCCCTAGCATGGCTTTATCCCCTGCCGCGTTCCTTCCTGCTATGGCTCCCTCCCTGACCGCCGATGATCCGAGTTGGCTCATGGTGGGGCCAGGGACCGCAGCGGACTGGGATTGTATAAGGTCCCCTGCAAGATAGATATCGCTGACGAGGCGCCCCCTCCTGTAAGGTTGAAGTGTCGGGGATACTATGACGGCACCTAGCTGTCCGATGTCGAATCCCAGTTCTTTAGGGATATCTAGGTTAGCTCTTACGCCGGTTGCGAATATCACCATACCGCAAGGGTACTCTTTTCCTGCGGCTTTGATGGCCTTGACTTTTTTATCCCCCAGTACTTCTTCTACTGGTGCTTTGAGGACAATCTTGATGCCCATCCCTTCTAAGTGTTCCTGTATCGGTGCCGCCATGTCTGCATCGGCTATACGTGGGATCACCTGGTCCATCATTTCTATGATGGTGACATCTTTACCTACGTTACGTAGTGCCACCGCCATCTCTAGACCGATCACGCCTGCTCCAGCGATCACAACTTTGTCGATATTTTTCATACAGGTCTCGATATCCTTACCGTCCCTCACCGTACGTAAGGTAAAGACGCCCTCCAGATCGATACCGTTAATGGGAGGTATGAACACCCTACCGCCGGTGGCGATGACCAACGAGTCGTATTCGTACTTCTTACCTTTGGCAAGAACTTCCTTTGCTTCTGCATCAACGGAATCCACCTTGGTCCTAGTAATAATATCGATGTTCTTTTCCTTGGAATAGTATTCGGGTTTGTGCATGACTATGCTGTCCCAGCTGTTCTTCCCTTCCAGTACCCAGGGGATTGCACAGGGCGAGTATGCAACATCCTCGTCCTCTGTGATGATGGTTATCTCGGAACCGTTGTCAAATTTTCTGGCAGAGGAAGCAGCGGTCATACCTGCAGCCCCTGAACCTATGATTATTATTTTCTTAGCCATATGGCTTACCGGACGAGGGATTATAATCGGTCTTATTAACGTTTCCCGGTCCCTGGGGATTTCCGAAGTCAATAATATACCCGCGGGAGCGATAAAATCAGCGACAGATGACGTGATATACGGATTTCAAAACACATCAACGATGTATGTAAAGGACAACCAATCGACGTCTTATCCTATTATTTCGAGGTCTTTATTGTTCCAAAGAAGTAAAATGTGACGTCTTCCTTGATTAATTTTAGTAAAGAATATAACGCAGTCGGCGATTGGAGTAATGTTATGAGGGAAAGGGACCCGTCGGAGCCAGAGGCGATTTGGAAGGAGAAGGATCTTTCGTCCGGTAAGATCGTTGATGCGATGGTAGCGATCATGCGTACCAGTGGATGTAGCTGGTCTAAGACCGGAGGTTGCACAATGTGCGGATATAATTCCGCGTCCATGCCACAGATCGGCGAATATGAGCTGATGGCACAGTTGGACCGTATCCTAGAAAAGTATAATGGCGAGCCCTTCGTAAAGATATACACTTCAGGAAGTTTCCTCGACATCAACGAGATACCTTTGTCCGTAAGGGAAAGGTTGTTCGAAGAGTTCTCAGGATGTGAGAGGATCCTCATAGAGAGTCGCCCAGAGTTCATAGACGAAAACGTGATAAAGACGCTTCCAAGATCCATCACCTTAGCATTGGGTCTTGAGAGTTCTGATCCAGAGGTCCTTCGCAGGTCCATTAAAAAAGGATTTACTCCGAAGGACAGTAGAAGGGTAGGGATGATGTTACACGAGGCCGGTCTTACGGTACGTACGTATCTTCTCCTCAAACCGTTATACATGACGGAATCTCAGGCCATCGAGGACACCGTACGTTCTGCAATATACGCAGACCCGTATTCGGACGAAATCTCGATAAATCCGTTGAATATCCAACGTAGGACACAGACCGAACGTCTTTGGAAACGTGGGGAGTTCAGGTCCCCATGGATATGGTCACTGGTAGAAGTTATGAGAAGACTGTCCGGGAATGTAAGTTCTAGGTTAATGTCCTCGCCCTCAGGAGGAGGGACCAACCGGGGAGTACACAACTGCGGTGAATGTGACCGCAGAGTACTAGACGCGATGGAAAAGTTCTCATTATCACAGGATATACGTGATCTTGATGTAACTTGTACATGTGTTGAAGATTGGAAAAACTATTGCAAGGCCGAAAAAATGCTAGGTACCTCGGCGGACCTCGAAAGGGGAATAATCAACGACCTGGCACTTAGGATGTGAATCTATGGTAGAATACGATGTAAAGAGAGGATGGGCTTCAAATATCGAAGACGGCGAATTAGAGAATCTGATGAGAGAGACCTTTGGCAACGTTAAGGTTGAAGGTAAGGTCCACACGTCACAATACGGTGTTCTTGACAAGATCGAGGTCGAGGTACTATCGAAATCGTCCCTGCGTTTAGAGACCACCAATAGCAAAAAGCCAATGGAAGATGACGATATACTGGACACTAAGAGGAAACTCAATGTGTTCATCGAAGCAGCAACAGGTTTCGACGTCAAGGCCCGCAAGAAGCGTGCCCAGGACAAAATTAAGAAAGGCATAGCTTAAACCCCAAATCTCCTGTATTCTATCTTTATTCTTATAAGGATACAGGAGAGTTTAAGTACGACATGCGAATACAAAGTTAGATTGGACAATATGATGTCCGACCAGACGTACGGGCTATGCGATTTGCATCCCATGCTCGCCCTGCAAAAAATAATTTTAGGGCTGAACTGGCGTCACGGTCGGAATATCCGACGTTCTGTCGATTAAGACAGCGAGGTTAGCGAAGATACCCTCGCAGGAAGTGAAAACACAT
>CAYJDU010000024.1:0-10307 GCA_964369035.1 uncultured Methanomassiliicoccales archaeon
GCCATCCTCATCCCCAGGTATGAGTATGGATCCGCCAATAGAAATTACTACTTTGTCTTTCATAGAACCAATACTTATATTATAGAAGCTGACTAGACTTAAAACTATTAGGTGTGCGAATGGGCGAATCAAGTAATTTGGACAAAGCGAGATACGATTTCAAGAAGGCGATGCAGGAAATCATGAAGTGTCGAGGCCGAGGTACCGAATTAATTTCTGTATACGTTCCTGAGAACAAGCAAATCCATGAAGTGATGTCATATCTCAGAGAGGAACAATCTCAAGCCGCGAACATTAAATCCAAGGCTACAATGAAGAATGTCACCAGTGCGATAGATTCTATATCGGCGCGATTGAAGACCTATAAGTCTCCGCCACTGAACGGAATCGCGATATTTTGCGGAGAAGTGCCTAGGGCCGGGGACCAGACTAAGATGGTTCAATTCACTATCATACCTCCGGAGCCGATTACATCATTCCTTTACCGGTGCGATTCTTCGTTCTTCACCGAACCCTTGGAGGAGATGTTAGAAGACAAGACATCCTATGGATTGATCACCATCGATAGGCGCGAAGCGACCATTGGTCTCGTCAGCGGTTCTAGGACATATACTTTGAAGCATTTCGATTCACTTGTTCCCAGCAAGCATCATCAGGGAGGTCAGTCCGCGGTGCGTTTCGAGAGGTTGATCGAAATCGCTGCTCACGAATTCTATAAGAAGGTGGCAGATTACTGTACGGAAGTATTCTTGGAACGGACCGAGCTGAAGGGAATAATCATCGGCGGTCCCGGAGCGACAAAAGAATTCTTTGTAAAAGAGGAATATCTTCACCACGAACTGAGGAAGAAGATTGTTTCTCCGTTATTCGATACTGGTAATACGGACGAGTCAGGGATCAGAGAATTGGTGGAGAAGGCCAAGGACACAATGGAAGGCATCAAGCTCATCGAAGAGAAGAAGCACGTACAGAAGTTATTGGATGAGATTAGGAAGGCCGACGGAGGCCTTTCCGTGTATGGTTACGAGGACGTCCGTAATGCGGCCGAGGTCGGCGCTGTCGACGTTCTGCTTATATCTGAATCCTTGAACAAGAGACATTTGACCATCAGGTGTTCGTTAGGACACGTCAACAAGTTGATTGCGGATAATTCTGACGATAAACGGCAGTGCCCGGATTGTGGACAGAACACTGAGACAATCGAGGACCTGGATCTTGTGGATGAGTTCTTTGAGATCTCAGAGAAGTTCAATTCTAACATGCAGATCATCTCCCCGGATTCCGAGGAGGGCGATATGCTGATGAGGGCTTTCGGGGGCATAGCTGCGATACTTAGGTACAGCTTATCGTAAGGCGGGTGTAGAAAATGATAGACAATTTCAGGAATGATGTCAACTGTGCGGTAAAAAAAGCTTTGGACGAAGCAGGTTCCGATGCAGACTTCATCATCGAGGTGCCGTCGGGGGGTAACGCAGACCTAGCGGTGCCGTGTTTCACCCTAGCCAAGTGTATGAAGGCATCACCCAAGGACATAGCTGAGAAGATAGCGTCCGATATAACGCCTTCAGGCACGATAAAAACGGTATGTGCACTCAACGGGTACATAAATTTCACGATAGATCCGGAAATGCTTATCAGAGACACTTTGGAAAATATAATCTCCAAAGGTGAGGACTATGGCAAACATCCTCCGACGAATATAAGGGTGAACGTGGAGCACACTTCTACGAACCCTACCGGGCCGATACACGTTGGTCGTGCTAGGAACCCCATAATCGGCGATACGTTGGCTAGATGCCTGAAAATGTGCGGTAACGAGGTCGTGACCGAATACTATGTGAACGATGTTGGAAAGCAGGTCGTCGTCCTTTCCTGGGGTGTGCAGAACATCCCTAAAGGCTCTGTAGAGGAAGAAGAGCGGGACAAGACGGACCATAAGCTCGTTGCATACTATCGCAAAGCCAATCAGCTTTTGGAAATGGACCCCAAGGTTTCTGAAACAATATCTGAAATGTTAAGGAAATTTGAGGCAGGGGACCAGGAAGTAATATCCTCGGTACGTCGGACGACAACCGATATGTTGAACGGTCTAAACGAATCCCTAGCCGATATAAACGTGACCATCGACCGGTATACATGGGAATCTGATTTCATCGCGAACGGTTCTGCCGCCAATGTAGTCCGCAAACTGAAAATCTCCGATTATGCAGGACAGACGGAGGATGGTGCGTGGTTCTTAGATCTGGCCTCTTTCGGCATCAATGGAAAAAATACGAAATTCACATTCACAAGGTCGGACGGGACCACTCTTTACACAACCCGTGACATAGCGTACCATCTCGATAAATTCTCAAGGTCCGATCGTATCATTGACGTTCTAGGCGAGGACCAGAAACTCGGGTCACAATATCTTACTCTGGCTCTGAAGATTTTTGGTTGTTGTATGGAACCTGAACCGATGTTCTACGCCTTCGTTTCTCTCCCTGAAGGTAAGATGTCCACTCGGAAAGGTGTGGTGGTCTATCTGGACGACCTCATAGATGAGGCGGTGGAGTTGGCGTATCAAGAGATCAAGAAGAGACGTGACGACATGTCCGAAGAAAAGATGCGTGAGATAGCCCGAGTCATTGGCATCGGAGCGATAAGATACAACGTAGTAAGGGTTCATCCAGAAAAACAGTTTGTTTTCTCATGGAAGGATGCTTTGAACTTCGACGGGAATAGTGGACCGTATCTGCAATATGTTCACGCTAGAGCTTGTAGTATGCTTCGCAAGGCTGGCGAGTTCCAATACGATTTTGACCCATCCAAATTGACTGACGAATATGAGATCAAACTCGTAAAAGCACTTTCAAAGTTCGGGTCGGTCCTCAAAGAGGCCGGGAACAATAAGCGTGTTCACGTGTTACCTGCATACGGTCATGAGGTCGCATCTGCTTTCAATCAGTTCTATGCGGCGGTCCCTGTGCTTATGTCGGGAAAGAACGCCAACGCTAGACTCACTTTGGTAGAATGTTCGAAGATAGTCCTCAACAGCGTCTTGGATTGTATGGGGATAGGCGCACCGGAGGAGATGTAATGGAAATACGTAAGATCAAACTAAAAGACCTCGAAAGTGTTCGTGAATTGGAGATATCATGTATCAAGGAATATTTTTCCAAAACTATAGAGAATAAATGGGAGGATCTCCCGGAAGAATGGAAAGAGAACCTCGGGGTCAGCAGCAAGAAACATTTCATGACATATCTGAATAGCGGACTAAGTTTCGTCGCTATAGAGGATGATGAGGTGGTCGGATTTATTTTCGCACAGATGCTCCACAACATCGCAGATGCTGAAAATCTACTTTGGATAGAGAACATGGCAGTACATCCATATTTCAGGCGTAATCTGATTGCATATAGAATACTGAGGGAATGCATCAAAGAAGGAATGAGCCAGGGGGCTGAGGTCGCTCATAGTATGGTCCAACCTGACAATGTCCCATCATTACTCCTTCATAAGAAGATAGGATTCTTCATGGACCCTCGTGAAGTTGCATTGATGGATCTTAAAGATCCAAAACTCAAGCTTTGAAACCTTCGGATCTCTGGGATATGAGCTGTAATTCCCTGTCGGTCAGCATACCGTCAGTGAACTGAAGCTCTAGCCCCGTTCCGAAAGATGTTCTCAACGCATTAACCACATCCTTTCTAGGAATATAATGACCCAGACATTCGGATATGGACGTGGTCCTGGAATATTTTCTGTCCTTTATCGGTGTGAGAACGGCATCGATCAGAGGTTCTGGTTCTACTATTAAGGTCCCATGTTGTATCAAATATCCTTTAGAACGATATTGGGCCCCGCCAGAGATCTTCATCCCCTCGACGAGTACATCATTAGGTTCTTTATATTCAGCATCTAAGCCGATATGGTTTAGTGCTGAAGCAACACATCCACAAATCTTAGTATAAGAGTCCTTTTTATTTAAAAAAATATCCTTGACAGTAAAGGAATATATGATCTGGGACGTACCTGTAAGAATTGTACTGCCTCCACTTATTCTTCTCACAACTGAAAGACCCAGATGTTCTACGGCATCTTTTCTTACGTCTTTGTCCAAGTCCCGGAACCGTCCAAGTGATATGGTAGGATTATCTCGCGAGTAAACATGGAGGGTCGGTAAAGACCGATGTTCTGAAACCTCATCGAACACCACTGCATCTGCAGCCGCTCCATATTCAGGCGGTACTGTACCTAGGTCTGTGAACCTTGCAATCATCTCTTGCGTTTGTCACTTTCATAACGCTTCTTCTCTACAGTAGGGGATTTCGAAGAAGTGCTTTGACTGCGTTTGGATTTTTTCAGATTTTCGAGTTCTGTGAACGTGGTGATCTGTTCGGCCTTTGGTACGTTGCGGTATTTAATGAAAACTGCAATACCTACGATCGCAACGATCAGAATTATAGCAACGTAAGTTCCCCAGTTAGACCAGATAGACTGTTCTACATAGATTGAGAAGTTATGGCCGACCTCGTCCGTGGCCACTCCTTTGAAGAAATTCACTTCTGATGTTTCAGATTTAGCCCATATTGTTAGGTCCTTGGTGCCCTGGGAGTCTATCATGAACTTGAGGTCTACTTTTTCTAATTCCCCTGCCGTAATAACTATCTCATTCATTGAACCGAGGATGTTATCTTTGTGCTGCTGATATGTCACATAGACGTTAACTATAGCTTCGACATCGGTATTATTTTCTATAGTGATGCTTACAGTACCCTCTGTTCTAGAGTCAAAACCTCCAAAAGTTAGTGTGCCAGTATCCATAAAAAGATACTTGTCGTCTGTTGCCGCATCGACATCATCGGCACCATAAATTGAAATTATTGGTACTGCGATTATTGCTATCAGGACGATAGCTAAAATAGATTTTTTATTAATCATTCAAAGACCTCAAGTTATTATTTCTTCTATGCGTTCCTGTTCTATGGCACGTCTGATTTCCATAGAAAGTCTCCTTCCGGTGCTCATTTCTTTTCTCCAGAGCGTGTTACCGTATGGATGACCTACTGACATGTGTACGTTAGTTCCTCCGCCTATGCGAGGGGCCACATCATAGATTTTGAAATTAAGGTCCTTATC
The DNA here is from genome assembly GCA_964369035.1 of uncultured Methanomassiliicoccales archaeon. Lineage (GTDB taxonomy): Archaea > Thermoplasmatota > Thermoplasmata > Methanomassiliicoccales > Methanomethylophilaceae > VadinCA11. Next base: position 5,125 of record CAYJDU010000024.1, read on the forward strand.
CACACATGTTTGGAGGCAGAATGGTCCTATGACGCCAGGATCGTAGAATTTTTGAGTGGCCTTTACGTACTTCTCTGCGAGTTCGAACGCTTTATCCAATAAGGACTCTCTTAAGGTGGCCGAATTGTGACCACATACTGTATATTCGGGGATGATACCCATCTCCTCAAGTTCCATCTGCTGTTTTCCGGGGAGTCTTACGTACCCGTCAAGAGAGCTTTCGAAACGCCAATCCACTCCTAGGAATTCTAACTTCTCTCCTTTTTCTTCGAGAGGTGAATAGAAGAAATCTAAATTAAAGACGGGGCCGATGATATATTCTTCCATTCTGGCCTGTTCCAAGAAATTCTCTTCTATAACTCCTTGGCTGATGAGTTCGTTGGATTTAGCAACGAATTGATCGTAATCTTTCACGGTAAAAAATCCTCTTTCAAGTTTTTTCTCCTTATGATGAACTTTGACGATGGTAAGTCCATCGATGTCTTCGGGTCTCTCGACCTTCTTAGGGAATGGGAGATCCGCCTTCTCAAGGATCCAGTAATAATCTCTCTCGTCGCCTCTCTCTTCTGATCTCAGAAGATTCCTACTTCCTACCATAGGTACTGCGAAATCCTCTTCTATAGCATCGATACCACAATATGCTACCAACGAGCGATTAGGAATGAAAAGTGCATTCCTGGACATAATGTCGTTCTGAACTTCAGGCTTCAGGATATGTTTGAACTCGTTGAGGTTTATCGTATCGTCGACAACCCCTCTTATCAAATTGCCGTTCTTGTCCCTGTGTGCCCTAAAATAATTGTTGAATGTCTTTTCTCTGCCATTCTGGCACACTGCAACAGTCTTAAAACCTTCCGAAACCGCCCCGTCACATGTGTCTAAGGCGGAGTGTGAAGCAACAACTCCGATTTTCGCTTGGCTGAGGTCGTATCTTTCCAGATTATTCAAAATCGTGTCCCTGTCAATCACATTAACCCTCTCTGAATCTGTAACCCGTCCCCTATAATATAATTTGTTAGTATAGGAGGCAGATCATCTGAAACGCCTTAATTTCCATAGAAGGTAAAAATAAGACTGATGCCATGAGTAATCTGCATGTATAACTACAATCTATCGGGGGAAGTATGGTTCGATACCGAGGGCATTTTCTCTGCAGGATATTCTGGAGACATCGACATAAATATCGATGCCGTGATGGATATCTGCGGTCCTCGTACTTCGACCCTACCCGAATATTATTTTCAAAAACTTTAAACCCTTCAGGAAAGCACTAAATGGACGGTCCGTTGCTCTAAGGTTGTCTTAATAATATTTGAGACTGCATATAATAATGTGGTGTGCCAGATTAAATTTATTCTGGCCCTGAAATCCAAATCAAATTAATAAGATGAACTCATTATACGTCAATACAATGAATTTTAAAAAACGTTCGTTTCCCTTCACCGCTATCGTTGATCAGGACGAGATGAAGAGGGCTCTAATCCTGAACATTATCGATCCTGGTGTGGGAGGCGTTCTTATTAGAGGTGAAAAAGGTACGGCCAAGTCCACGGCCGTGAGATCACTTATGCATATACTCCCTGATGTGGAATATGTCGAAGGCTGTAGATTCAGATGCAATCCTTCCCGTCAGGAACAGTTATGTTCTGATTGTCAAAGCAGACAGGACGCAGGAGAGGAATTAAAGACCAATATAGGCCCGATAAGGGTCGTTGAACTTCCGTTAAGTGCCACAGAGGACCGTATAGCTGGAACTTTAGATCTGGAACATGTGTTACAGACTGGAAAGAAGAGGTTTGAACCCGGTGTACTGGCACAGGCAAATCGTAACATACTTTATGTGGACGAGGTAAATCTATTGGAAGATCACATCGTCGACCTTCTGTTGGATTCCGCCGCAATGGGTATCAACTATGTGGAAAGGGAAGGCGTATCATTTTCACATCCTTCAAAATTTATCTTAATCGGCTCTATGAACCCTGAGGAAGGAGAACTCAGGCCTCAGTTATTGGACAGGTTCGGTCTGTGTGTGGATGTGGTAGGGGACATTGAGGTTGCTTCCAGGGCCGCTGTGGTCAAACGTAGGCTAGATTATGATTCAGATCCTGAAAAGTTCATAGAAAAATATCGTGAAGAGACCGATAAATTACGCGATAAGATCGTAAAGGCTAGGGAAATACTTCTTGATATCGAGGTTGGCCAGAACATGATCGAGGTGGCGGCGAACGTCGCAATACATTTCGATATGGAAGGCCATAGAGCCGACATAACCATGGTAAGGGCGGCCAGGGCCAACGCAGCCTTCGAAGGCAAGAAAGTGATGGACCGTGATGATTTCAGGGCTATTGCACCAATGGTCCTTTCCCATCGTGTAAAGAAAAAGCCATTTGAGAAGACCGGACTGAACAGAGAGGAACTGACGGAATGCCTTCGGACATACTGAGTCTGCCGTTCTCCGCCGTACGCGGTATGGACCTTGCAAAAAAGGCACTAATGTGTATGGCGATAGACGATACGATAAAAGGGGTCCTAATCAAGGGACCCACTGGAACTGCTAAAAGTGTATTGGCACGTTCGTTCTCTGAACTAGTTCCTGATAGAGAGATAATCAACATACCTCCGAATATCTCCGATGACCAGCTTTTTGGCGGTCTTGATTTCGAAACTGCGATAAAAGAAGGTCGAACAGCAATCTCTGAAGGTTTATTAAGTCGCGCAGACGGGAATTATGTCTATATCGATAACATAAATCTCACTGAGTCCAAAGTCTTGGAATCTTTGCTTGAATCTATAGAGTTCGAGAGGGTTATTATCGAACGTGAAGGGGTATCGTCGGATTATCCTCTTAAAACTTCTATCGTCGCTACGATGGACCCGTCAGAGATCGAACTCCCGAACAGCATCTCGGATAGATTCGACATGTGCATAACGATTTTTTCAGAAAAGAATGTACAGAACAGGGTCGAAATCATAAATGCTGATATGGAGTTCAGGAGAGATCCCATAAGTTTTCAAAAAGAATACTCGGGCGATAACGATGAGCTAATAGAGAAGATACAAAGAGCCAGATCATTACTTCCATCTGTAATCCTTGAGGACGAGGATATAGAGACCATAGTCACCGTATGTAAAGAATTGAACGTATGCGGACACCGCGGAGATATCTCTACAGCAAAGGTGGCCAAAATATTGGCAGCTTTGGATGGACGGACCATTATCTCAGAGGACGACATATCTGACGCATTGGTGCTCTGCATCTCTCATAGAAGGGAACAATATTCCGAAGAGTTCGAAGAAATGTCGGAGGAAATGTTCGAAGAGGATGATGAAGATAAAGAGGACGATAATTACACCGTAGTGTACGAAGTCCTCGAAGATCCTGAGAAGGACCTAACCTCTGAAGACGATGAGGACGAAACGGAATTCTTGGAAGAGGATACCGACGAACCTCGTAATATATCCGATAGCAAAGCTCGTTTCAACAGCATCTATGAAAAAACGAAAGAGGACCTGGAAAAGATCGACGAGATGGAGATGTTCCGATTACACGAGATCGCCGGGGTAAAGAACGCCAGAGCCCCGATATCCAGAATGAGGTCGGGTAAGTACAGAGGATTCAAAATACCTCGGGGAAAGACCACTGACCCAGCTTTTGATGCAACCGTACGTGCGGCGGCACCCTATCAGGTCAGTAGGAAATGCAAAGGCCTCAGTATCAAGATTGAAAAGCAGGACATCCGCGAGAAGATACGTACACGCCGTAATTCTCGTTCTTTCATATTCACCGTGGATGCCAGTGGATCATTGGTGAGCGGAGGGATGATGGGCGTAGTGCAGAACGCTATACGATCAATGTTGATGGAAGGCTACGTCAACAGGGACAGGGTGGCACTTATAACGTTCAGGGAAAAGGATGCTGAGATTGCAGTCCCGTTCACCCGGTCCGTGGAGCTTATCGCCGATACTCTTGATCAGGTACCAGCCGGCGGCTCTACGCCGTTGGCCAAGGCTGTGATGCTCTCGAAAGATTACGCCACCAATTATCTCAGGAAACATCCTGGGGAGAAATGTTACGTGATTTTCATAACGGATGGATCAGCCACGATGCCAGCTTATCCATGTTCATATCCGATGGGTGAGTTGAAGCGGATATGTGAGACGGTGATGGATCCAAATATAGAATGGATTGTCATAGATTCAAGTGATATACGATACGATAGGAAGAAGGGGGATGCAGTCAAGTTCGCTGAATATCTTAACGCCAGATATATCGATATCCACAATCTAAGCAAATATTAAGTCCACTTATGATTCGTCAGTGTGTTTGACGGACATATATTTCCATCATAGGAATCCTTTAAGGATAAAAGTGGTAGCCTCGTGCAGATTCGAACTGCAGTCGCAGGATCCAGAATCCCACATGATTGACCACTACACTACGAGGCTATCAAGTTTCCTCAATGCGGTTATATTTTAATAGTTTTCGTAGGGAAGTGAAGGGGCCGAGGCCCCTAGTTAAGTTTACTGCACTGTATTCTTGACTTTGGCGAATATCTCTTCGATAGATCCTTCGCCGATGATCGTGACGAGCTTTCCCAAATTATCATAGTATTCTATGAGTGGGAAAGTATTCTCTCTGTAGACCTTGAGCCTGTTTTTAACGGTCAGGTCAGTGTCATCGTCTCTACAGTAAAGATCGCACCCACACTTGTTACATACGTTCTCTTCCGCGGGAGGGTTACACACCAAGTGGTATACCGCATCGCAGTCAGGACAAGTACGTCTGTTCGTAAGTCTAGACATAAGTTCCTCGTCTTCAACGTCGAGGTTGATGGCAAGATCGATATCTATCTCTTTAGCCAGTGCGTCTGCCTGTTCTACGGTCCTGGGAAAGCCGTCAAAGATTACTCCTCCCTCGATCTCCGCTATCTTTTCTTTCATCAGGCCGATGATTAGGTCGTTGGGCACAAGTGCACCGCTGTCCATGTAGCCTTTCGCTTTAACGCCCAGAGGTGTACCCTTCCTTACTGCTTCACGAAGCATGTCTCCTGTAGAGAGTTTGGTATATCCGAGTTCGGAACCGAGTTTTTCTCCCTGTGTGCCTTTGCCGCATCCTGGGGGGCCCAAAAGAACAATCTTTGATTTCATGAAGGCATGCAATAGCTATTCAGATAAATCGTTTT
>CAYJDU010000025.1:0-9916 GCA_964369035.1 uncultured Methanomassiliicoccales archaeon
TGGCTTCCGATGCGATGGTTATTGCAGCGAATCGTTTCCTCAGCATCCTATCTTTTATGCTGTCTATGTTCCTCATCTCTCCAGTGATCGGATTGAGGATGAACAATACCTTATCAGTCCCAAAAGCCGCCGCCAAAGGATGAAAATCCCCTTCACCTAGGAAAAGAAATGCATCCACGGAATCGATGATACGTTCAGCGGCGCTACAATCGCACCCTAAAACTTGTCCAGGATACTTTATCCTTGTATCTCCGTCAGACAGGAAAGCTTCTCTTCCAGATTCTTCGATAATCCTCACGGCCTCTGGGATCAGTCCGATATATTGTATCGAGGCCAATAACCCGACCCTATTCGGGAGCTGTTCAACTAAAGACTCAAAAACACCAGTAATCGAAACGTTGGCCCTAGCCTCAATGAAAAGAATATTTGGGTCATCGCCTAAGGATGGCATTGCCGCATGTCCATAATGAACCAGTGCGTCGGCTATATCCTTATAATTGGAATAAAAATCACAGGCGCCATAACAAGGGCGCCCGATAATTATTATCTCAGAACCTGTAGAACTGCGAAGTGCATCGGCGATCTCAGAGGATCTTATCTTTAGACCTTCTGGGAGTTGGACGGCCACCCTAGAATAACCATTACAGGTTATCCATTCGGTGGTCCGCCCGATCTCCAGATCGAACATCACTGGGCGAATTCCTTACCCTCTTCCACATCAACGTAGCAGGGAGAAGGCATTTTCATTGATGCTCTCCATAGAGCATCTTTCGCTGAATTGAATGTAGCAGGGTTGCAACGTACTGTGTAAACTGCCTGTCCACGCTGAAGTCTTGCAGCAGTACTGACATTTTTACCAAATGCGTTACGCATTCCACTTGAAACACGGTCCGCACCTGCTCCAGTCGCCAACTTGTTCTCTCTGAGAATAATGTGTGGAAACACTCTGACTGTGAAGTGATATGCAGATACTCCTGATTTACCTAACACTCTGTTAGCAGCAATACGTCCAGCTTCCAAGGCGGTGTGCCTAATCTGTACTCTGTTCTCTACTCTAAGCGACATTTTGATTGGGAATTCTCCAGAGCGATCACCCATTTCAAACTGACTGAGTCTGCTGTTAGGGATTCCTCCTACGTATTCGCGGCGAGTATTTGCCTGTCCTTTGATCTCTCTATACATCGATGCGGGCTTTCTTACCATTTGCACCACCTAGTGATTGCGACGGGCACACATTCCTGATTTTATATATAAGAGCTACTCTCTTTTTAAATAAAGTCAGGTCTGAATATGTGACCTCTTAGATTCATGAAGTATAGGTCCCCTATATAATTTATGACAATAAAAAGTTACAAAAAGATGTATTTTGATGACAAAAATGCATAATTCGGGAATCATGTTAAAAATATGGACGGATATAATCTTTTGTTTCCATGAACACGCTGATCTTTAATGTGGTCCCCGAAGGAGAGAATGATCTTCCCGCCGAACAAGCGGAGAGAATAATGGACAACGTCCAAAATTTACTCAAACATATAGGCATGTATATCGTCACTGAGGAAATGGGATTACAAGGACGTACATCCGACGAATTCGGATCCAAATTTAATCTCAGCCAAGACCCAATAGAACGCGAAGATGAGAATTCGATTCTTAACGCCGCACTATCCAGACTTGAGAATACATTGGACGTCGCCAGTAGTGAGATAATAAATCGCTGGCTCTCCGAAAAATATACGGACCCTCGTTACAAGGTTGCTATCGCTAATGAGCTTATGGCCTTATGTGAAAATTTGGACGGCTGTAAATTCAGCTATGGTCATAAAAGAAGGATGAAGGATCTTTCTAATGCTCGGCCGGAACGTTTTAAAGAAAGTGCCAATGCGGACACAAAGACCATAACATGTTCTTTGGCCGGCGTAATGTGTAGAAAGCTTGATGTGAAAGGCAGGAACGCCTACTACCTAGACACGGGAACACATCTATGCAAGATCACTACAGGAAAGGACTTCAACGAAAGAACAGCAGAAAAATACTCAAAAACGGATGCCTGCATAGTTTATGGCTTTGCTATTCTCGATGAGAATGACGATGTGATCGAGATAAAGGACATCTATGATGTGAACGACTTCCCGGGAATAGTGTTCAAAAGAGTGATAACTCCCAATAGGGACCTGGCGCTTCTCAACTCCATCACGGCCGATATATCATTCGACAGAAAATCCAGGAAATGGACACTCAAGAACGAACTTCTTGGAATATCTAGATCTAAACCGAACTGGAATGATGCTGTGGCAGAATTCCATGATTATTTCATGTTCCTCTGGGAAACTTACGTAGATGACCCTAAAGAAGGACTCGGTGAAGAAGAGAAAGAGATACAGGATTATCTTTTATCTATGGTCCCATACTGATTTTTATCCCCAATATTTATATCATCTTCGCATTGTGGCTAATTGATGTCGAAAAGACGCATCTCCTCCAGACAGGCAGCAGATATTGGCCAACAGCGCATAGAACAGCTTATATGCATGGCTGTAGAAGCAGTCAAAGAGGGAAAGTCCGAAAGAGCCAGACGTTACGTTGATCTGGCCCGACGCATCGGGATGAAGACCCGCACAGGGATCCCAAAGGAATTCAGGTACTGTGAAGGATGCCTGATTCCTATGGTCCCGGGTATAAATTGCATAGTGAGACTTAACAATGGGAAAGTCAGTATCACATGCAAGGAATGCGCCGTCGTAAAACGTCTACCATACATGAGGGAACAGAAAAATGACCGAGAAAGAAGCCAGAAAAGAGCTGATGAGACGCGCCACTGAACTTAGTCCAACCGTACATGTTGGCAAGGAAAGTGTTGATCAGGGTCTCCTCGATGAGATCGTTAAACAATTGAAAAAGAACCGTCTGATCAAGGTCAAGGTCCTTTCAAACGCGAACAGCGACACCACAGAACTAGCTGATCAGATATCAGAAGCGACGGGATCCATAGTGGTTGACGTACGAGGAGGGGTTTTTATCTTAACAGATAAAAGGACATGGAACTCCCTAAGTCAGAAAAAATTCTGAGATGATAGGATGTTGGATATCAATATAATCAGAACTGAGCCTGATATGATAAGGACGATGCTTATCAACAGGAACAAAAGCACCGACATCCTAGATGTGTTCCTTGAGGCGGATTCCGAATGGAGGATGCTAACAGGTAAGAACAACGAACTAAGGAAACTCCGTAATGATGTTTCTGCACAGATAGCAAAAGCTCCGAAGGGTCCCGAGAAGGAAGCGATGATCGCCGACATGAAGGAAACGGGAGAAGCCATAAAACAAAACGACGCCAGGATGGTCGAACTCGAGACCATCCGGAACGACTGTGCACTTAACATACCGAACATCCCCCATGAGAGTGTCCCGATAGGGAAAGACAGCACGGAAAATGTCGTGATATATGAATGGGGAGAGAAAAGAACGTTTGATTTCACCCCTAAGGAACATTGGGAAATCGGCGAAGACCTGGACATCATCGACTTCGAAAGAGGTACCAAGGTCGCCGGGAGCGGATTCTATTGTCTCAAGGGGGATGGGGCAAGACTCGAACGGGCTTTGATAAATTATTTTCTTGATACTCATAAGGAACAAGGTTACACCGAAATGTTCCCTCCTATCGTAGTGAACACCGCCGCAGTCACTGGTACAGGTCAGTATCCGAACCTAAAGGATGATATGTACCACATAGAGAAGGATGACCTTTATCTGAACCCTACCGCAGAGGTCCCGCTGACCAATCTATTGAGAGACGAGATCCTAGCCAAAGAGGAATTTCCGATACTGTATACCGCATACCTACCTTCTTTCCGTAGAGAGGTAGGGAAACATGCTGACACTAAAGGGATAATCAGGGTACACGAATTCAATAAGGTCGAAATGGTAAGATTTGTACTTCCTGAGACCTCGTATGATGTCCTTGAAGAACTGAAAGGGGACGCAGAAGAACTTATCCGGGCCCTAGAGCTACCGTATCACATACTGTTGCTTTGCACCGGTGACATGGGCTTCTCGTGTAGCAAATGCTACGACCTAGAGATACACGCCCCGTCGAAGGATGTTTGGCTAGAGGTCTCATCCTGCTCTAACTTCACAGATTTCCAGGCTCGAAGAACCAAGATAAAGTACAGACCAGAACCACACCTGAAAAGCGAGTTCATACACACGTTGAACGGTTCCGGCCTTGCACTCCCTAGGACCATGGTGGCCATATTGGAAAACTATCAGAACAAAGATGGTACCATCACTATCCCTAAGGTCCTCAGGCCATACATGGGCGGACAGAAAATTATCAGTTAAATTTTGAGATTCTCAAAATCCCCGATTATTTTCTTCAGATCTATTGTGCCACCTGCTTCTAGAAGACGGGTCTTGAGCTCGCGCCCTCCATCCGCCAGGGATTTGGGGTCCACGCCATAACAGGCTGATACGTGAGCCTCGACGAAGGCACCGAGAAGATCACAGGATTTTATATCCGTTCCTGCACGTTCACCGAATGTCGGATGGTCCGAATCTTCGAATGGGTCGTAGATCATGAATCTCATCTCTTGGTGCCACGTGTCCGGGAGCAAAGGCATTATCTTTGACTCCACAAGTTTATGCTCGTAACTTTCCAGCAATCCCGCCAGACCACTGACGTTCTTCTTTACTGGAGATATCACGTCCTTCGTAAGCACTTCCGGAAGGTCGTGGAACAACGCAGAATAATAGTCGTTATAGATCTGCCTCTCCGATACTTTCATATCAAGGTCATGAAGGAATATGGAGTTGGCCACCATGAGAGAATGACCCAGTACAGTTGTTTTCGGTATCCGCGGGGTCCGGGCCCATCTCTGTTGGAACCTGAGTTGTCCAAAAAGATTTATGAAATCTTTGGTACCCTTATCTAACATTACCTTGACGACTCCAGGCAGGTCCAGGTGACCCGATACTTTGCCATATATCGTGTCTTTGGTGTTCTCGACGTCGAACATACCTAGATTCATCTGATAGATGATATCGAATTCCCATTTGGTCGCCAGATAATGTGCTGCATCTATGATGCGATCCTCCCGTGAATCTCTTTTAGACGCCAGATAATCAAAAAGGCGATTGCGGAACCCTGGATTCGCATTAGGTACGTTCCTATCAAACTCCTTCATCACGAACTCGTTGGCTTGTTCCCGCTTTTCGGCCATAATCAGATGGTAGACCTGAGGCTTCAGGTCTGTGAGCACAATCCGACGGATAAATTCGAACAGGGTATGCTCAATCAAAATCGGCCAATCTATCTTATTCCCTGCTTCCTCGTCGTATTTTCCAATGACCCAGACGATGACGGCCTTGTGAGCCTGTTTATCTTGTTCAGTAAGGTCCAAAGGCCTTAGGTGATCGTTCCACCTGTGCATATTAGCCGATTCGAACATAAAATGCAACATCTCCGCGTTTAGGACCTTACCCATTCATTCACTCTCCTCTTCAGTGGATTTCAATGCCGAATTAGCTTTATCTTCTTTATCTGGCTCTTTTAACAGTCCGAGTTTGGATGCTTTATAGAATATGATTCCAATAGAAAGTAAGATCATCGCCGTGCCCAGTGAGAAAACAACCATGGACCCTTGGAAATCAAGTATGCCTATAACTCCAAACATTCCTATCACCGTAAGGATTATTCCGATGATGTTCAGGCTTGCCCATAGCCAATTGTAGTTTTTAACCATCGAAGTCTCCAACGTGTTGGCAATATAAAACGGATAGTAGTGACTAAAATAATATAGGCTAAGTGCGCGATAAGGGCTTATGAAAGTATCTGACAGACTGTCTTCGATCCCCATGTCGGGGATAAGGAAGATGTTCGACCTGGCGGGACCGGGCTCCATTAATCTTGGATTAGGGGAACCTGATCTCCCGCCACCTGCAATCGCCATAGAAGGTATGAACAAAGCTGCCCTCGAGGGGAAGAACAGATACGGCCCTACGGCGGGAATACCCGAGCTAAGGGACGCTGTGGCAGAAAGATACAGTATGTACGGCGAGATGGCTGGCAGGAATATAATGATCACGCCAAGCGGCTCTACAGCTTTGTTAGAGATTATGGAATCTTTTATCAATCCAGGTGATGAGGTATTGATCCCCAGCCCCGGTTTCGTCATATACGGACCGCATACAAATCTAGTAGGCGGGACAAGCATCGAATACAAGCTTACAGAGTGCGATTTCCAACCAGATATCGAAGATATCAAGAATAAAATAAACGACAAAACTAAAATGATAATTGTGAACAACCCGTCGAATCCTACCGGCGGAGTTCTTTCCCAAGAATCTTACAGAGCCCTACTGGATCTAGCCGACGATTATGACATACACATTTTATCAGACGAGGTCTACGACTCCTTCGTCTACGAAGGTGAACACCGTTCGTTCATGAACAGACTTGATCGAGCCATCGTCGTCAACGGGTTCTCGAAGATGATGGCCGTAACAGGTTGGAGATTGGGTTTTATATGTGCCAGTGAAGAACATATAAGGGATCTTATAAAAATGCAATATCATGTATGTGCCAGTCCTGCTATGCCTTCTCAATACGGAGTCCTTGCGGCCATGCCCGGGATCGAATCTTATTTAGAAGGTGCCCGATCTATCTTTAAAGCAAGGCGTGACCTTATAACATCCAGGATCAATGATATCGAAGGAATGAGCATGGCCCACCCTAAAGGAGCGTTCTACGCATTCCCATCCTTTGATATGGATATAACTTCTCAGACTCTGGCCAACACCCTTGTGACTGAGGGCTTGATATGTACCCCTGGGTCTGCATTCGGCAAATATGGCGAGGGACACCTTAGGTTTTCATACGCAGCAGACGAAAAGAAGATATCTGCCGGAATGGACATACTTGAACGTACAATTATGGAGATGAGAAAATGAAAGAAAAAGAAAAAGATCCTAACGCAGGATTATTCGGTTTTGATGAAGAAAAAGTAACTGAAGAAGAAAGGCTCAGCATGCAACTGTTCGGAAAGAACCCTCGCAGGGTATCTGCCTTCCATGACCTAATGTTCAACGAGATGGTCGAATCCATCGACTCGGAAGATATCCCTGAAGAAGCAAAGCGCAAACTCATCTTCAAGATGGCGATAAACTCTGTACTGGACACGATAATGGAGTGCACACCGGACGATATTGCTGAGGAGATGACCTATTCCTTAGACAGTTACATCGGCGTTGCGATCACAAACAGAATGTTCGACGTGGATCTGTTCAAAGAACAGGGTAAAGCCCTTCTCACCGTCGATCCTAAAAATTTCCAGAACAATGAACAGTACGAATCCGCACTGGAAGCTTTTGAGGAACAATGGTGGTCGATACCACAACCAAAGCTCAATAGAAGGAATCCTAACGACGCTATTGCAGAAAGTATGAAGAAATACGGGCTGCTGGAATGAGGACCGCGGTGGCATCCGCCCCAGGAAAATTCGTAATACTGGGTGAACACGCTGTGGTATTCGGGAAGCCCGCGATAGCGTTGGCGATAGATAGACGTTTCAAATGTACAGTAACCGAAAGCAACGAATTCCGTTTGAACGGAGAATCAGAGAACATCTCCAAACACCTGCACATACAATATATCCTTAGAAAACACGGTATGGAATATGCTAACATAACCACTGAAAGCAATCTGCCCTCTGGCGCTGGACTAGGTTCTTCCGCCGCACTATGCGTTGCACTATCCTATGCTGTCAGATCGATGTTAGGAAAATCTGTTGATAGTGACGATATAATAAAAGAGGCCTATGATGCAGAGTTCTACGCTCAAGGTATCGGAAGTCCAATGGACACCTCGGCTGCCGTCCACGGCGGTGGTATCGGACTTAATATCCCTGATTCAGGGGATATCCTATGGACCATCGAAAATAATAACAACAGATGGGACGTCTTTAACGTGGACGCTCCGGATATGACCTTTGTCATCGGATATACAGGAAAGAGGGCGGCTACTGGACCCTTGGTTGAAAAGGTCAGAAGATACCGAGACAGAAACAGTTTCGCGAAAGATATAATAGATGAAATAGGCAACGTCACACTAGAAGGGGTTAAAGCATTACGTGAGAAGGACAGCGTCCATCTTGGGAAACTTATGACCGAGGATCATAAACTCCTTTCGATCCTTGGAGTATCAAGTCCTGAGCTTAACAGGCTTGTTGATGCAGCCAACGTTTATTCCTATGGTGCAAAGCTGACCGGCGCCGGTGGCGGCGGAAGTATGATAGCCCTGACCGATGAGCCAGATAAGGTCAGTGAGACAATAAGTCTACATGGTGGGACCCCGATGATAGTGCGGACCAACGTCCCTGGCGTTACAATAGAGAAATAAAAATAAAAATAAAACCGGCCTGATGGCCGGAAAGAGTTTCAGATAAGGTCCTCGAATCCTTCTACGACAGAGGGGTACTTTTCCTTGATGATCTTCAGGATGTTGTAGACATCAATCTGGTCGATAGGCGTTCCGCTTATCATCTCTATGATATCGTCCATCGTCTCGTCGTCTATTTCGTTCAACCTCTCCTTAGCCATCCAGTTGCGGATGATTTTATTCTCCATCCTGTCGCGCCACATCTTCTCATAAGGCTTAAGGGCCGTTTTAGAGAAATCGTCCTTCTTGGCACATTCAGCGAGAACTTTTCCTGCGTACATACCTGTTCTACAGGCGTGGCATATACCTCCGCCTGTGATCGGATCGATGATCCTTGCAGCGTCACCTATGACGACGAGGTTATCATCGATAGAGGTGTCCATTCCAGGGCAGGTGGATACCATCCCTCCTGCAATCTCGAGTATCTGACCGTTTTTGACTCTATCGTCCTGAGCGATCCATTTATCAAGATAATATTTAGGGGCAGCGGGAACCTTACAGCGGTTGGCCATGATTCCTATACCTACATTTGCAGTGCGGTTGCCCTTAGGGAATAACCAAAGGTATCCGCCAGGTGCTACATCGTTACCAAGATTGAACTCGCAGAATCCCTGATCGATGTCAACGTTGGACAATCTGTACTGAATGCAGGTGTTGATATCATTCATCTTTGCGACGGTTTTCATACCTGCCCATCTTGCCACCTGGGATTCATATCCGTCAGCAGCGATCACACATTTTGCATAGATCTCTATGGGTTCGCCCATACACTTGGCCTTGATACCCACAAGCTTGCCGTCCTTACGTATAACGTCCGTGCATCCAGTGCGCATCATTATCTTTGCGCCTGCCTCGGCAGCGCCTCTTGCTAAGGCTTTATCAAAAAGGTGCCTCTCAAGTACATATCCTACCTCGGAACCAGATTTGCTGGCATCCAGTTTGAACTCATGGCCGCTAGGGGATCTGATCACGGCGCCGATCATGTCAGCGCATATCCATGCAGGATCTACGGCGATTCCCACCTCCTCTAACCATTTTTTAGAGACGCCTTCGGCACATCTTAACGGTGCACCAATCTCAGATTTCTTCTCAATCAATATAGTGTCAAGTCCGGCCTGAGCACAGAATTTAGCAGCCATGCTACCTCCGGGTCCAGCTCCTACAATGACTATATCGCAGTTGTATGTCTTCATAATATCACACCATCCTCAGTGCCGCCACCGGGCATATCTTAATGCATCTCTTACATGAATTGCAGTTATCGTTGAACTCAATAATGTAATCGTTCATGTATATTGCATTCTGCGGACAGGAGCCAACGCACCCGCCGCAATGGAGACATTTGTCAAAATCTACTATCACTATCATTTATTACTCACGCCCTCTGGTCTTCTGGTACGATCATCGCCTCTTCCAGTGCCTTTGCTTCTTCTTTATTTTTTTCCTTCCACTCTGCAAGAGGTATCGAGAACTCTGCCT
>CAYJDU010000026.1:0-9658 GCA_964369035.1 uncultured Methanomassiliicoccales archaeon
ATACGTACTGAAGTATTCCGCCGTTGGCCAGATATTCAATTTCTGCTGGTACGTCAACTCTGCATATTACGTTGAAATCAAGTTTTCGTCCATCACGGTAAGCCGTAACAAGGACGATACCTTTTGGTTCTAGGTCCTCAAGATCAATATCAAAAGTTTCTGTTCCGTTAAGTCCAAGGGACTTTGCACTCTGTCCATCAAGATATTGTAACGGTACGATACCCATTCCTACGAGGTTCGAGCGGTGGATACGTTCATACGATTCGGCTATGACGGCTTTTATTCCAAGTAGCAAAGGTCCTTTAGCGGCCCAATCCCTTGAACTTCCCGTACCGTATTCCTTACCTGCAAGAACGATCAAGTTCGTTCTATCGTCAGCATATTTTTCAGAAGTTTCGAATATCGTTCCTACGCTACCGTCGGGAAGGTATTTGGAATAACTTCCTTCTGATCCTGATACCAACTGATTCTTCAGGCGTACGTTGGCGAAGGTCCCACGGACCATGATCTCATGGTTCGCTCTACGAGATCCGTAGGAATTAAAATCTTTAATTTCCACGCCATGCTTTTTAAGATATCTTCCTGCGTCGCTATCGAATGAGAATGAACCTGCAGGAGAGATGTGATCAGTAGTAACAGAATCTCCTAGCATCACAAGACATTTCGCGCTTTCAATGTTATTTATGACAGGTTCTTCAAATATTTCTTCGAAGAACGGAGGTCTGCGTATGTACGTTGAGTCCTCGTCCCAATCGAACAAAGCGGAACTCTTGTACGGTACGTCATCCCATCTTTTTGAACCTTTGAAGATATTCTTGTATTCATTTGTAAAGGTCTCAGAGTTAACGAACTTGTCCTCTATGGACTGGATCTCTGAATCTTCAGGCCAGATGTCACTCAAGAACACGTCTTTACCATTAACGTTCGCTAAAGGTTCAGTTTCAAAATCTATATCGATGCGTCCTGCTATTGCGTATGCGATAACGAGAGGGGGCGAAGCGATATAGTTCGTCTTTACAAGAGAATGTATCCGTCCTTCAAAGTTACGGTTGTTGGATGCGACTGCAGACACAGCAAGGTCGTTAGCTTTGATCTGTCTAGTAACGTCATCAGAAAGTGGTCCGCTGTTACCTATGCAAGTCATGCATCCGTAACCGCATACGTGGAATCCAAGGTCTTCCATATGCGTCAGTAATCCTGAATTTCTAAGATATTCTGTAACGACCTTTGACCCTGGAGCTAACGATGTCTTAACAAAATCTTTTTTCTTAAGTCCTAGTTTACATGCATTTTTGGCAAGAATTCCTGCTGCAATCATTACAGAAGGGTTAGCTGTGTTAGTGCAGGATGTTATAGAAGCTATCACAACGGAACCGTCTCCAATCATTCCAGACGTAGGTTCTCTCTTGTTTTTAACTCCGATCTCATTCAGAGTGTCGGCGAACGCTTTTTTCATCCCAGATAGTGGAATGCGGTCCTGAGGTCGTTTATGTCCAGCAAGTGAAGGTTCCACGGTACTAAGGTCCAATTCAAGCATATCCGTATACTCGGCCTCGCCGTTGTACCATAACGTTTGCTCCTTAGCATACTTTTCAACGGTATCGATATGTTTTAAATCCCGTCCAGTAAGTTTGAGATATTTTATCGTTTTATCATCTATTGGACAGAAACCCATGGTAGCGCCATACTCCGGCGACATGTTAGCTAACGTAGCACGATCAGCAAGTTCTAAGTCCGAGTAACCAGGACCACAGAATTCTACGAACTTTCCAACGACACCTTTCTCTCTAAGCATTTGAACGCAGGTCAGTACAAGATCTGTGGCGTTAACGCCTGGTTTCAATTTCTCTGTAAGTCTAAATCCAATAACGTCAGGAAGTTTCATGTAACTAGGTTGACCCACCATCACTGCTTCTGCTTCTATTCCGCCCACGCCCCATCCAACTACACCAAGGCCGTTGATCTGCGAAGTGTGGGAATCCGTTCCGAAACAAGAATCCGGATATGCGACCATTTCACCGTTGAGATTTGCTACGTAGATAACAGGTGAAAGGTATTCGAGGTTCACTTGATGACATATTCCGTTACCTGGTGGAACGACACGGAAGTTCTTGAACGAGTTCTGAGCCCATTTGAATAAAGCATAACGTTCTTTATTACGTTCAAATTCTAATTCCTCGTTAAGGTCCTGGGCGTCCGATCTTCCTGCGTGATCGGTCTGTACCGAATGGTCTATTACTAGGTCCACAGGAATAAGAGGATTTATTATCGAAGGATCTAATCCTAGATCGTCTACGGAGGCTCTCATAGCAGCTAGATCGGCAACTGCAGCACCTCCGGTCAGGTCCTGTAATAACACTCTGGCAGGTATCCACGGTATATCTTCATCCAAATTTTTTATAGGATTCCAAGATGATACTGTTATGACGTCCTTATCGGTGATGAGCTTGTTATCTCTCTGCCTGATCATCGATTCAACTATCACTTTAATGGAATAGGGCATCTTAGAAAGGTCTTTGATTATACCCCTCTCTTCAAGTTCCCTTAGACTGTAAATGTTGACCTTGCCTTCTTCTGTGACAATCGTCCTGATGCACTTTCCGATCTCCTTCATTCAATTTTCCTCGTTCTTATTAGACTCGTGTAATATAATAAACTGGCGAACTACACGTGTTAATACATCGATGAATTTTATCGATCGTCAAGAACATTGTTCTTACCATCGGTTATATGAACATTATAAAAAAGAAGAGACCCGGCTAAAACGCCGGGCAATTATGTTTATTCCTGATCCCACTCTTCAAAAAGTTGGATAATGCCCTTCTTGGCGATGGACCAACTAGGTACTCCGCCAGTAAGAACTGCAACATGTATCGCTTCTAGTATCTCCTTCTTGGAAGCACCGTAATTCTTAGCGACCTTTGCCTGAGCGTAAACACAGTCGTCACAGGACCTTATGCAGACACAGGCTAGAGCAATCAGCCTCTTGGTCTTCATATCTAATGCTCCGGCTTCTAAGATCACATTATCCATTTGGTGGATCAGGTCGACGAAATCAGGAGCAAGGTCTCTTATGGCCTTTAGAGTAGTAGGTGCAAAATCTCCCATGTTGTCTTTCATCTGGCAGAATTTAACGGGATCCTTCCTGGTGCATGATTCTTTGTCTTTGGACATACTGTGGTATTATCCTTAGCACTTATGAAACCATCGCAATTACAATGTATCGATGATTCCTGAATTGGAGGTTCAAATATGCTTTATCTTTCGGTTATTCTTTGGACATCTCTTGTTCTACAATTTCACGTAGGATATTGAAGCTTTCCTTACTGTTGGAAGCTATCATTGGACCCTTTGTATCATATGATTCAGGGCCGAATACAGAACCACACGTTCCTCCCGCTTCTCTGACGATCAAAGCTCCTGCTGCCATATCCCATGGTTGCAAGGTCGCTTCATAGTAAATGTCGATCTTACCTTCTGCCAATAGCGATAGTTCGTAAGCAGCGGTACCGAAACGACGGATGTCTTCGCATAACGGAAGGACACGTTGGGATATGCGAAAGCACATGGGCGCTTTGGATTTATTGTAAGCGTTCCAAGATGTGCAGAACATTGAATTTGCTAACGGTCTTTTTGAAACATTTATTTTTTTATTGTTAACGAAGGATCCTTTATCCTTTTCAGCGTAGAACATTTCTTTCGTATATGGTTGATATACGATTCCAGTGACGGTCTCGTTATTTTTTCTCAACGCTATAGATATCGTACTGACCTTCAGATCTCTGGCGTAGTTCGCGGTACCATCGATGGGATCTACGATCCATTCGTAACTTCCATCACCGCTCCTCCCATCCTCTTCGCCTACGAATGAGGATCCGGGTAGAAGTTCTGTAAGTCTTTTTCTTAGAAATCTTTCTACTTCGTAGTCCGCGCTGGTGGCAAAGTTCTCTCTGGAACCTTTGGACGTAACTTTTAGACCTTCCCGATCCAGCATAATGTTACCTGCTTCTTTAGCGGCTTCTTTAATTTCTGCGATCATGATATCTCGGCCATGTTAGTGTATGGAACATCAATATAATAGCGGTTTCTGGTTATTTCTAAGATCCAACTTTTAAATTTTGATCATCTTACACCACAATTTATCCTTTTTACTCACTGTGTTTTTAATCGATGAGGTCGGTATGGTAACAATGAGAGATGAAGAATGGATAGAACTGGTTCAAAAATTAAATCAAGTTCAACATAAGTTGTTCACGGAGGGTGTTCCCGCTCTCATAATACTCGAAGGGTGTAGTGGACGAGTTATCGGAAGGGTCGCAGGCGATCTTTTAAACAAACTGGAACCTCGAGGAGTAAGATACACACATTTTGATCCAGAAAGTCTGTCCAGTCCAAAAGAACTTCTTCGTTTTCTGGAAGCTACTCCGGCCAAAGGACAGTTGGCCATCTACGATCGTGGTTGGTACTCTTATATCGCAGAAAATTTAAAAAAAGTTTCCGATAAGGTACTGGATTACCAGATAAATGAAGTAAATAATTTTGAAAGATATTTGATTAACAACGGAGTAATGGTAATAAAGCTGTTTCTCTGCGCTGAGGCAGAAGCAGTTGAAAAATTATCTGAAAAATTTGGCCAACGTCATAAGAAGAAATCCTTTTTGAACGATGACCATGTAGACACTGAGACATACTGCGGATTAAAGATGAAAAGTGTGATCGAGAGGACCAACACAGCATATTGTAAATGGATCATAATAGACGTTGAAGATCCGGAGAAAACAGCCTTCGATAGTATAAACGCAATAACTAACGCACTCTACAAAGGATCTTCACACATTCCCTTCTCCGAGAAAGATTATATTACGCCATTACATGAAAATCCCCGTAAGTCTGTAGATCTAACGCTTAGAGCTATAGATTATGATGTCAAATTGAAAGAATATTCTAAAAGACTTGCAGAGCTTCAATCGATACTGGCTATCAGCGATCGGTCACTGGTCGTCGTTTTTGAAGGACGTGACGCAGCAGGTAAAGGAGGTAGCATTAAGCGTCTTGCATACGCCTTTAACCCTAGGGGATATGTGGCCAAATCTATAGGTGTGCCAACTCAGAACGATAATGATCACACTTATCTTTGGAGGTTCTGTGCCGATATGCCACGGGATGGACATGTAACCATATTTGATCGTAGTTGGTACGGACGCATGCTGGTGGAACCCATAGAAGGGTTCTGTACACATGAAGAATATCTTCGCTCCAGTAAGGAGATAAACGGCTTTGAAAATACAATGGTCGATGCAGGCGCGATAATAGTCAAATTCTGGATGGAGATCAGTAAAGAAGAGCAGTTGAAAAGATTTAACGCGAGATTCGAAAATCCTTTGAAGAAGTGGAAGATCACCGAAGATGATTGGCGTAATCGCGAGAAATGGAAGATTTACGATAAGTACGTAGATAAGATGATCGAGAGCACCAACACACCGAACGCATCATGGTACATCATTGAATCCGAACATAAGAAATACGGTCGCCTTAAAGTGATGAAGACTATTATCGACGTTCTAGATAAAAATCTTAATAAAAAATAATTACGTCGAACGACGATTTTAAGGTTCGACATTATTATATAACATTCACTCGGTCCTATCCAATATGACGGACGAGTTCAGTGAGAAGATAGCGGGCGACATAGCCATGTCTTCGGAACCAGGTAAGACTATCCGTAAGTGGAGGGAGGAGTTTGATCTTTCCCAGCAACAGCTGGCAGATAAGATGGGAATCTCCAACTCAGTCATAAGTGATTACGAATCCGGAAGACGTAAGTCCCCCGGTGTCGCAGTCATAAAAAAAATGGTCGAATCCTTCATAGCGTTAGATGCTAAGAACGGATATCCAGTGGCTTCAAAATATGCACCAGGGTCAAGGGACGAATGTATCTTGGCCATGGAAGAGTTCGACATAGGGGTGGACTCGGACAAGTTCATCGAGATGATTTCTGGTAAGAACATAAATCCTGACAAGCTACCTGCCAAGAAGATCTATGGTTATACCATAGTCGATTCTATGAAAGCCATAGTGAATCTAAGTTCTGAAGATTATCTGAAGATATATGGATGGAACATCGAGCGTGCCCTGATATTCACCGATGTCCATTATGGAAGATCTCCTATGGTGGCTATAAGGGCACATCCGTTGACGCCAGGAATGGTGGTTTATCAGAATCCTGATAACACGGATATTTTAGCGATAAAGTTAGCAAAACTAGAGAAAATACCTCTGGTCACAACCAAATTAACAATAGAACAGTTAGTACAGCGTTTGAATAAACTAAAGGAAGGGAATTGAATGGATGTAGGAATCGTAAGCTACGGAGCATACGTGCCGCGTTATAGGATAAGACCCGAGGAGATCGGGCGTGTCTGGGGTGCGGACGGCAAAGGAATGGGAAGAGGATTAAAGATTGATCAGAAGTCTGTGCCATCCCCTGATGAGGATGTTATAACGATATCTTCAGAAGCGGCAAGATATATGATGGACCGGGTCCCGGACGTGGACCCGCAGACCATCGGGGCTGTTTACGTAGGGTCAGAATCACATCCCTACGCGGTGAAACCGTCGTCAGCTACAGTTGCAGAGGTCATACAGGCTACACCTTCCTTGACCGCTGCCGATATGGAGTTCGCATGTAAGGCCGGTACCGCTGCCATACAGGTTTGTATGGGCCTTGTTGGATCTGGAATGATACGATACGGCGTTGCGGTAGGGGCGGACACATCACAGGGAGCCCCCGGAGATGCTTTGGAGTATTCAGCCTCAGCAGGTGGGGCGGCATTCCTGATAGGATCTGAAAAGATTATAGCTAAGATCAATAAGACCCTTAGTTTCACAACGGACACGCCGGATTTCTGGAGAAGGGAAGGTCAACCATATCCCAGTCACGGCGGTAGGTTCACTGGTGATCCTGCATATTTCAAACATATAACTTCGGCTGCCAAGATGATGTTTGACGACCAAGGGACATGTCCAGAGGATTACGATCATGCGGTATTCCACCAGCCTAACGGAAAATTCCCTGAACGGGTAGCAAAGATGCTTAAGTTCACTCCGGAACAGATCGTGAACGGTCTACTGACACCAGCCATAGGTAACACATACAGTGGCGCGGTCCCTCTAGGACTGGCTAATGTTCTGGATAAGTCAGAACCTGGTGACAGGATATTCGTCGTATCCTATGGATCAGGAGCAGGAAGTGACGCTTTCGATATCACCGTCACCGACGAGATGAAGGATTACAAGAAAGAGAACGCCCCGACCTTGGAAAAGGTTTTGGAAAACCCGGTCTACCTGGACTACGCATTGTATGCGAAGTTCAAGGGAACCATCAGAATGCCGGAGTGATAATCATGAGAGAAGTAGCAATAGTAGGAACAGGAATCACCAAATTTGGTGAGCTTTGGGACAAGTCCTTCAGATCTATCGGCATAGAGGCAGGGATCAAGGCAATCGAGGATGCTGGAATGTCTGGGTCCGAAGTCGACGGAATATTCATTGGGAACATGTCGTCACGTTTCATTAACCAGCAACATATAGATGCGTTGATAGCCGATTATTCCGGAATGGCCACACGTAACGTGCCTGCCGTGAGGACAGAAGCTGGAGGAGCCTCCGGCGGTGTTGCGTTTAGACAAGGGGTTATGGCCATTGCATCAGGGATGCATGATGTGGTCCTTGTTGGAGGCGCGGAAAAGATGACCGACCTGGATGATGCAGGTACGGCGCTCATTATGGACAGTACTGCAGATGCGGAATGGGAAGTTTCCATGGGCCTTACACTAACATCTTTGTACGCCATGATAGCCAGACGTATGATATTCGAAGGTAAAGCAACACGTGAAGAAATCGCTTCCATCGCTGTGAACGCACATGCCAATGGTTCCCGTAACTTCAATGCACAATTCAAGAACGTAATATCATTAGAGACGGTACTTAGGTCCGGCCCTGTGGCGGATCCTCTGAACGTGTTTGATTGTGCCCCCTATTCAGATGGTGCCGCGGCAGTGGTCCTTGTACCATTGGAGCACGCTAAAAAGATGGGCGTAGAATACGTTAAAGTATCTGCTGTGACACAGGCTAGTGACACACTGGCACTTTTCCAAAGAGAAGATATAACCACATTTAAAGCAACCACAGTCGCAGCTAAGGAAGCTTACAGGATTGCAGGCATCGAGGCCAAAGACATCAACGTGGCTGAAGTACACGATGATTATACTGTGGCAGGATTGATGGCACTTCAGGACCTGGGACTCTTCAAGAAAGGAGAGGCAGGCAAAGCCGTCCTCGACGGACAAGTAGGAATAGACAGCAAGATGGCCGTTAATCCATCAGGAGGCCTCAAGGCCAGAGGATACCCGGTTGGAGCATCAGGAGTGGCACAGATTGTCGAGATTACGGAACAACTGAGGAACAAGGCAGATAACAGACAGGTTGCCAATGCAAAATATGGACTGGCACAGTCTGTCGGAGGCACTGGTTCCGCTGTGACCATAAGTATTCTGGAGGCAATCTGATGGCGGCTGTAGCAAAAGAGTGGAGGGAGATTCCAGCAAGGTACAATCTTGTGGGTTCCGAATGTGGCAACTGCGGGAGGAAATATTTCCCTAAACGTAATATGTGCCCTCACTGTAGAAGGAACGGTTTCGGAAAGATGCATCCTTACCAAGTATCTAAGAAAGGGAAGGTCTTCACATTCTCTATAATCCACGATGCACCCGCAAGCAACATGATGCTGAAGCCTTATGCGGTGGCCATGATCAGGACCGATGACGGTCTTTTGATATCAGGTCAATTGGTAGATGTGGATATTTCAAAGATCGAGATCGGTATGCGCGTCCGTTCCGTACTAAGGAAACTGGACGAGGGCGGAGTATCCGGAGTCATACATTACGGATTCAAATTCGTTCCTGACCTTTGAAAGGGTCAAATAAACTTTTTACCTTTTTTAATATTTCATCAGGTCCACCAGAGCTATGTGTTCGAGTATGAGTTCTGTGTAAGATATATTGGATTCTACGAGGCCCATGTTCTTAGCCGATGTTTCGGTACATTCAATGAGAGAATCATCTCTTTCCGCATCTATATTTGAAAGAGCCAGATCATCACATTCTCCTATCAAAAGTATTACAAATCCCTTATTCTGGTCTTTGGGACTCATCTTTTTTATTGCCCTGCCTATCTGTCTATCCGCCGAAGCATAAAGGATAGTTTCTGTAAGGATATTCTTAGAACGTTGGGTGCCTTGATTGAATGCTCTTTCTGCATGTAGGTATGAAGAGATCAAATGATCCTTTCCACATATGAAATCAGGATCAAACACTATGGCTTCGGCTCCAAGGGAGATGAAGTGTGCAGTTATACGTTCAGGATCGCTGTCACACCTTATACCTATTATTTTCAGAGTCGTCACGCCACCCGATGGTCTACTGTGGTTTTAATCTTATTAGTTAAGGATCCAACGGACAAAGTTTATCAATATAGCATATATGCTTTATCATAGAAATAATTCCGGGATGAGTTCAGATGAAAAACGAATGGATTAAGGTGGCAGCACCAGCAACCACTTCCAACATTGGGCCGGGGTTCGATACATTCGGACTCGCTT
>CAYJDU010000027.1:0-9617 GCA_964369035.1 uncultured Methanomassiliicoccales archaeon
GCGTGATATTCGGAGGCCCAGAGCGTAAGGAACTCTATAATGAGGCATTCTCTTACGGTGTCGATACGTTATATCATGTCAGGGACACCCGGCTTAATGATTTCCATCCCGAGGTATTCGCCGAATCTATAACCTCGATCTGTGAGCGTGTGATACCCGCAGTGGTTCTCATAGGTTCGACGGTGAAGGGAACAGAGATAGCTCCGAGGATCGCGGCTTCCATGGGCACGGGTATCGTTACTAATTGTAACGATCTGGCACTCGATGGTAGAAAACTTAGTATGTTCAAAAGTTCCAACGGAACGAAAATGCTTTACGAATGCATTTCCTTCCCTCAGGTGGTAACCGTCATGGAAGGGGTATTCGATACCCCGAAGAAACAGATGGGTCGCAACGGTACGGCTTTCTACAGACAGTACAACGGAGATAATTTCAAACAGATGTTCTGATCAAATCTCGGAAAGGGATGTGATGTGGTCAAGCACTGCCTGCGCATGTCCCGGTACCTTCACCTTTTTCCATGCGGCTTCAACGAGTCCATCTTTTCCCACTATGAAAGTGGAACGTATGACTCCGTTGTACTCTTTACCGTACATCTTTTTGATTCCCCATGCACCGACGGCTTCGGTGAGGACGTGATCGGAATCGCTGAGTAATTTTACCTTCAGTCCATGTTTGTCGATAAATTTTTTATGTGAGGAAGGTGAATCTCTGCTCACTCCTATGATAGGAACGTTAAGGAACATGAAGTCCGGTACAAGTTCAGAGAATTCTATAGCCTCACGGGTACAACCGGTGGTGTTATCTCTCGGATAAAAATAGACAACGTGACGTACGCCCTTCAATCCTCCACTGTTAAACATCTCTCCGTTCTCATCGGCAAGGTCGAATTCTGGGAATTTTTCATTTACATCCATAATATCACATCAAAACATACTGGCACTCTTTAAAACAAAGTGGTCAAGCTCCAATTCTATCATCATTATAGGATGATTTATCTCAAAGTCGGTAATGACCTTAGGTGAGACCTCGCCGAATATCCCAGAGATCTTTTCGTCCACGGCCATTGAAGCACCTCTTCCAGGTACGAACGTATCATATCCGCAGATTCCTATCGAATAATCAAAACCTATTTCTCTAAGAATACTTTCAGCTAATGACTTAGATTCAGTGAACGAGGTCTTGGATGCGGCAGATACGGCGCACAGGTGTAACGAATTCTTACCGTTCCGGACGACATATCCTACCTCGAATATCTTCTGTGGAAGATCCCTATGACGATTATGCCTTAGTATGCGCATCAGACTAGGGAAAAGATTTACTCGTAAGCACGTGTGGTCCTCTGTGATGGGGTTTTTGATCCTTATGACGATCTCTTCAGGAATCCCTGATTTAACAAATTCGTCATTCTCATTGCTAAGAGTCAATGTGGTTACTTCCGTATATCCAAGACCGATCATGACATCCCTTATACCGTCAGAAAAAATCGTCTCCGTCAGAGGCGATGCTACGGTGTTGTCTAATTTGTACGGTCCGCCGAATCTCTCAAAACCATATCCTGCGGCAACATCCTCGTAAATATCCACATTGTGCATTATATCTGTTCTCGTGGATGGTATAGAGACCGATACAGAATCATCGTCCCCTTTTTTCGGAGATGCGTTCAGACCCATCCTACGAAGTGATTCTACTATGCCGCTCAGCCCTAGGTCGGTGCCTAAGAATCTATCACATTCTCTAGCAGAGATGACGCGACTGTAAGGTGTAAGGTCCGGTGATCTAAAATTCTCTGAGGCGTCATGCATTTGGACCGTGCCGATCCTTCCGCCTCTTTCTGCCAGTGCGGTACATACGATATCTAATGCCCCTTTCACTGCTTTACGGTCCGTCCCCGTAACATCAACAAAAATATTACGGGTCTCTGTGGTCACCGTCGTAAGTGCTCCGTTTATTATGGGAGGGAATGAAAGTACGTCACCTTTGGAATCTTTGATGATTGGATACTTGGGTGCACCCTTAAGCAGGTCTGCGTATTCACGGCCTTTCTCATGTTTCTCAAGTATCTCATCAAGGTTCATGATCTCGGTCTTACCCAGAGGGACGAACTTTGTATCTTTGGGGTTCTCCAATGAATATGTGAAGGGCGGAACTACTTTATCCAGATCATGAACGCCGATAGCCAGTTTACATCTCTTACGTCCGATGGTAAGATGCAGTTTTTCCTGCAGTTCCATCAGGGACTTAAGAGTTTTATCGTTTATTTTTACATCGAATACGACGCCACATAGAAAGTATGGACGTAGTGATTTCACACTTTCATCTACGGTAACGTTGATATCTGTATCTTCCACTTCGTATACTTTCATCCCTGGCTCTATGTCAAGAAATGATCTTAGGGATCTTGCGAGCCCCTCGGTACTGTAAAGATCGGGCCGATTGGGAAAGAACTCGACGGACATGTCCTCCGCACCATCTTCTGTGTCATGCATATCGGCCCCGATGAGAGGTATCCTCTCGATGAGGACGGACTGCGGTATTTCCTCACCTATCAGCGAACAGAGGTCGCTGTAGCTGAAGTTGATAACTGGCATGTCTACTCCATTGATAATTCCCTATAAAAGGACTTTCAGGATTCAACGGCCAAGGGATGAATGTGCGGACCCAAGATGTCCTGCCGCTTGAGCGGCTAGATTCGAAAGTTCTCCAGCGAGAACAGTGGCAGCCACTATCTCCGAGAACTTCTTGGCTTTTCCTACCCCATGACAATCTATCATCTTCAGAGCTTCGGCCTGACAGGGTAATGATGTCCCGCCTCCCACCGTTCCCACCTCTACGGCCGGCATCCTTACTGCTATGTAAAGGTCTCCGTCCACGTCTTCACAGGAAACAAATGACATGCTTGCGCTCACAACATGTGCAGGATCCTGACCTGTCGCTATGTAAAGAGCTGCCACCATGTTAGCGGCATGGGCGTTGGCACCCAATGTGCCAGACATAACACTTCCCATTAGATTTTTACGGTAATTCACTTCGATGATGGAATCAACCTCAGTGTGAAGCCTATCGTTCACTATAGCTTTAGGGATAAGTGCCTCGGCGACCACTGTCTTACCTCGTCCTTTTATTACGTTGATGGCTGCCGGTTTCTTGTCGCTACACATGTTCCCCGAAACGGAGACCAGTTGTGCACCGGTCCCTTCTTCTATCAACCTACAGGCCGCCTCAGTGGCTATTGTGGTCATATTCATGCCCATAGCATCCCCTGTAGAATATGCGAAGCGAAGATACAGGCTTCTGCCGTTAGGGTAAGGATCTATCTCCAGAAGTTTGCCATGTGAAGTGGTCTTACTTACGGCCTCTTCTATGGCATCCATATTCTCATCTATCCAATCCAATACCTCTGAAGAATGTGCCAGATCCTTTACTCTGAACACAGGGGCTCGGGTCATAGCATCGTGGAAGACCTTTGTCCTGATCCCTCCGCTAGATTCCGTTACGGACATCCCACGGGATATAGATGCTATAAGTGCACCTTCCGTGGTTGCTAGAGGTACAAGGAACCTTCCTGAGGCGTGATCCCCCGAGATGGTCACAGGGCCTGCGTATCCCAGAGGAACCTGTATAGCACCAATCATGTTCTCTACGTTTTTAGATGCCTTCTCTGAGTCGAAACAATATTTCGATATATTTTCCAGGGATGCGCCGCTGAATTTCTCTGCGGCCGCACGACGTGCATCCACGTCGCTGTGAGAATATCCCCTGAGTTTCAATCCTGTGGGGTCTGTCATGAGGGGGTCTATCATTTACGCATAAATAAGCATATTTGCGAAATGATTTGATACTAGGTAGTCGATTCATTTTTTGCGAGGATGTATCTCAGTATGGAAAATGATGGCAAGATTCTTGATTGTAGGAAATTAGATGCCTTTATCATAAGATTTTTTCCTATGATCATCGTATACTGTCTGGCACTCGTTATGTTTTTTTTATACGAGTCCTCTGCAAATACTGCTTATGATATATTGTATAACATATGCCTAGGATTCGCCCTTGGGTTTGTCACATTCGGACTTGTATGTTTAGCTTATGTCGGTAAACCCATTGTAAAATTCAGATATATCCTGCCTTTCCTGATATTTATCCCGATAAGTCTTTCCTTGGGTCTTTTCCCATATGGATTGGAATTCACCCCTAACATATTCATCAGCCAGTTCTACTTGTTCGCTATCGATGGCGAGGTCACGTATTGGACTATACTCATTGGATTGTACATCATCGAACTCACGATCATCTCTGTGGCTGCAGCGATATCTTCGGTGATCTCAGCGTATTTTAGGACATATTTCTCCAGGTTGTTACTTGGACCCATGAATAATAATCCTAACAGCAAGATTAAAAAAATTGCAGACTGGTTATTCGTTATACCTAACATAATCGATGTGCATGATGTGGTATTAGAACCCGAAGAGGATGACGGAGGATTCAATTTCTCTGTATTCAAACAGATTTTTGTTGATATTTTTGTTATGGGATTAGCGATATGTTCATTCTTGTTCTTGAGTCCATACTTCGTCAACGAGATGCCGATTGAGAATATGCTTATGATGTCTGTTTTGCTGTCTCTCTTTGTATCCGCACTAGTCATACCCTGGCACATCATAAAATCTGTTGGTGCTAAGGCAAAATCTCAAGCCCCGCGGGATTTCTACTTTTGGAGAGGGATGAAAGGGCGCCTTAGTTCTAGTTTGATAGTCATCTCATTTTTTGTGTTACTTTTCTTGATGTTAACGTATCTTCGGATGGATTTAGCAAAAGTATTCATCATCTATGTCAGTTACCTTCTGTTCATGACCATTATATCTTCAGTTTACTCTTTTGTATACGTCAACAGTTTTTACTATCGTTTCAAAAAGGGACAGATCGAGAGTTTTAATCTAGAAAAAGAAAAAATGTTGGATGGGCAGAAAAACATGCCCCCAAAATCTTTGTGAAGTTTACTTGTTATCTTGTATCTTCCCGTCTTTCTTATGGATTGATATCTTTGCCATCTTGTTCTTGGCCTTTAGTTGATCCGCTTTCTTAACGGCTTCTTCTTTGGTGTTGTAATAACCTATCGCACGCTCTGCCCCATCGGCCTTGACCTTCCACTTATTCCTTTCCTTGTCGGGGGTGACTCTATAGGTCTTGGACTTAGATTCAGGTGCCTTTTCCTTTTTTTCTGTTTTATCCGCTACCATGAATGTATGAATCGACATAACGGTATATAATCATTCAATGCGTCGATGTAGATTTTATCATACTACTAGGCTGTTAACGCCTTTAACAACTTTGTTTCCGAGCCCTCTTATCAGCATAGGATTGTCAGTGCCATACTACGAAGTGTGCGGACTCATTCTTATTTTGAAATATCTTATGCTCCAAGGCATGTTATCCCAAGTTTTACGACATGTTTTTATCTGGGCATCTGTCGTTCGAGGCAATCACCAGTCTATTATGATCTTTATAGGATGATTACAAAGAAATCGAACATATTAATTAATTCATTCTGTGACTATCCATCATAATTTTTCCTACATCTTTACCTTGTTCTTGTGGTGGGGATATATCGCGACCACGTACTGCTACTTCCTCAGGAAGTTTTTTTTGCTACGGTCTAGTCGGGTAAAAAAATAAATCTGTAAGATATTTCTATATAATTTTAGCGGGTGGAATCGTTGACATGTGTGAGAATTATTGCTAAGAATTATATCACACGCCCACACTCACAGTCCCATGAAGGACCTCACATACGAGGCTATGGAAAAAGCTAAAAGGCAGAATGTCAGCGGAAATCCTCAAGGGGCAGTGAAAACTCTGGAAGATTATCTTTTCAAAGACCCATTCAATCCTAAACCACGGATACTACTGTCGAACATCCTTATCTATAGTCTTGATAAATTTGATTTTGGCATATTTCATTTAGATGTGATCCTAGAGAGGGAACCCGATAATGCGGAGTGTTTAAAAGCAAAAGTTACGGCCTTGAGTGTTCTGAAAAAATTCAACAAACAATCAGATGAGATATTCAGACGTTTAGTAATCTTGGACCCATCTGCCGATGTGTTCAGTGCTTACGGACAGTTCCTTAAGATGCAGATGTTAGATTTTAAAAGGGCTGCCGAATATTTCTGTAAGGCGATTGAGCTTGAACCTAACAACGATAATCATCACATACGTTATGCATTAGTGCTTTTGAATGACCTAAAGGATTACGTTACCGCTAAGAAAGAGCTTGAGATAATCTTAAGACTTGATCCTGAGAATTGTAATGTTAGGAATAACCTTACTAAACTTATGGACAAACATTTTGACAAAGAAGGAAATTTAAAAAAGGGTTTTTCACATCAACCTAAGAGGATCAAATCCCGTTAAAAATGATATTTTACACTGAGTAAGTAAGATAAGTTCATATTTGACAAGTCCTTCAACGGCGTTGAGGTAAAAAATAATGGAACTCAAAGGATCTAAAACAGAGGCCAATCTCAATACCGCATTCGCGGGTGAGAGCATGGCCCGGAACAAATATACCTACTATGCGTCCCAGGCTAAGAAAGAAGGTTACGAACAAATCGCCGATATCTTTATGGAGACCGCAGAGAACGAGAAGGAACATGCTAAACTCTGGTTCAAGGCACTTCACGACGATGCCGTACCTGAGACCGTAGCCAATCTTAAGGATGCAGCTGAAGGCGAGAACTATGAGTGGAAAGAGATGTACCCCGAGTTCGCCAAGGTCGCTCGCGAGGAAGGATTCAAACAACTCGCCGTTCTTTTCGAGAAGGTCGGGAACGTAGAGGAACGTCACGAAGCTAGATATCTGGCACTTCTCAAGAACATCGAAGAGGGCATCGTGTTCAAGAGGGACGAAGCCGTTATGTGGAAATGCCGTAACTGTGGATACGTACACGTTGGCAAAGATGCGCCTAAGGTATGTCCCGCATGTAAGCACTCCCAGTCGTATTTCGAGCTAAGATCTACGAACTGGTAAGCTCTTTTATCAAACCCTTTACCCTTCGGGGTTCATCTCAGTCTGATGGTTTCCAGGTTCTGAGGTGCTTTCGTCTCTATCCCGAATTTTTTGTATATTGAAGACGCCAGGTCCGAACACTTGCGGTCCTCGCCGTGACCGATGACGATCTTATCTGGACGGGGTTCCATCGTTGCTATGTATTTCATAAGCTGCTTGCGGTCCGAGTGTCCCGAGAAACCATCTATGGTCTCCCGATTCATCTTGATCTTCAAGTTAATGGACCGTCCGCGGTGGTTCATGGTTATCTCGTTGCGCCCTCTCTGTATGGTGCGACCGATACTACCCTCGCTCTGATATCCTACGAACAAGAGCCAGTTCTTCTCATCGTCGGCCCATTCTCTGAAATATTCCAGGACCGGACCTCCAGACATCATACCGCTGGTAGCTAAGACTATACAGGGATCTGGCGAATGACATATCTCTTCGCGCATACCGTGTGTCTCCACCCTATTGAATATGGGTGAGAGGAAGGGGTTTTCGTCCAGTTGGAATATCTTAGTCCGTAGTTGAGTGTTAAGATATTCAGGATATGCTGTGTGTATAGCTGTCGCTTCCCAGATCATTCCGTCAAGATACACTTTCTGTGTCGGTATCTTTCCAGTACGCATCAACTCTTCAATGACCAACATGACCTCTTGGGACCTTCCCACTGCGAAGACCGGGATAAGTACTTTACCGCCACCTTCTGTGGCCTGCTTAAGTAATCTGCCCATTTCTTCCGTGGCGTCCCCTCTTGAAGGCTGGCTATCATTCCTGCCGCCATATGTGGACTCTATTACTAAGGTCTCTAATCGAGGGAACTTGTTGTTAGCCGGGTTGAACAACCACGTCTTCTCATATTTCGAGTCGCCACTGAAAGCTACGTTGTGCAATCCATCCCCGATATGGAAATGGGCTATGGAGGACCCAAGGATATGTCCTGCGTTATACAATGTCAGGCGTATGTCCGGAGCGATGTCTGTGGTCTCGTTATATTTCAAAGGTATCGTATGCATGATCTCGTTGCGAACGTCCTTTGCCTCGTAGAGATTCTTCTTAGCCTCACCGAAACCGAGCTTCACGTTATCCAGTTGTAACAGTGCCATAAGGTCCCGAGTAGGCGGGGTACAGTATACTGGGCCGTCGTATCCATACTTGAACAGTGCAGGAAGTGTACCACAGTGATCGAGATGCGCATGTGTCAACACAACAGCATCTATGTCGCTTAACGGCTGTACTTCAGGTATTGCGAAATAAGGTGTGTCGTCACTGCCTGGATCAAGTCCACAGTCTATCAAGATCTTGCTTTCCCTGGTAGTTAAAAGAGTAGCGGACCTGCCGACCTGTCTAAAACCACCCATAGCAGTCATACGGACCCATTGCTCGCCGCCTAATGTGGGGCGAGCTAGTTTTCGGGCCACGCGACGAAGCATGTCGTTCCTTTCTTTTTTGTATGTCCTAAGATATCCTCGTACATCTGCAACGGTCTTAGATGGTATAGGAGGGGTGCGGATAACCTTGACGTTCCAACCTGTCTCCTTTTTAAGGTTAAGTATCAGCGAACCTTCGCTGCCTTTGACCACATCGGGTTTTATTGCCTCTACGATAGCCTCCCCGGTCTCATCATTGAAAAATATGTCAAAGATACCTGCTTCTTCAGGTATCATCTGACGTAATTTCGCTTCTACAATCGCCGGGTCACCGAGGGTCGAGGGGTCTGGTCTGATGTCCACTCTTTTGTGGAGAGCCTGAGCTAAATCCCTAGCGGTCTTGTTATCGCCGGATACTTTATCGTATTCCTTCGTATAGACGACTACCATAGGGCCTTCGAACTCAATCGAAGATATTTCGAGATTATCCGGAGCTATCCGAGTGATCTCTTCCCTTAGGCTGTCGAACTGCCTGTCTGCGTTCATTTGAATCCTACCATAGTGACGTTAAAAAACAACGTCGCCAGTTATTAAATTGTTAAAAATTAAGGTTTAAGAAAAGGTTTAGTTAGGGTAGTGGAACCCAAGTTTCTCGCAGCGCTCTTTAAGCTCTGACTGCGGAATCTCCTGATATCCATCTTTTCCTATGTATGCTAGCATGAAACCATCGCCACTGAATGCGTCCCTTCTCCTTGAGGAGTTGAGTGCCGTGATGGCGACGTCTATGCCTTCGTCCATGGTCATATCATCTTTGAATGACGCTTCCAGGGAACCTAGAGCGAAAACGGATCCAGATCCTACGGACATATATCTGTCCTCAAGGTATCCTCCCGCGCCGTCGATGGTGTATATGTGTCCACCAGTCGGATCGTATCCTCCAATTATGAGGCCGAGATAAAATCCTTGACGGATGACGTTAGAGATGAGTGTGGAAGCCGATAATACGCTTATTGGTGCCCCTTTCCTCATCTGATAAAGACTGATCTCAGCAGTCATGTATCTTACCATAAGTTGAGCATCGCCGACAGAGCCTGCGATGGTCATGCCTATGTTGTCTGAAAGAGGGTATACTTTTCTGACGTCGCTGTTTGCGATTAAATGACCGGCCGTTGCCCTCTGATCGGTGGCCAGTATTATGC
>CAYJDU010000028.1:0-9524 GCA_964369035.1 uncultured Methanomassiliicoccales archaeon
CACATACAAGTGCATAAAAGAGGACGGGCTCCCTGATACTTACGTGATAATAGGCCCGGACCATCACGGCGTCCCTTTCGATTTCGTCATGTGCTCTGAAGATTATCTTACTCCGCTAGGTCCATGTAAGGTGGACAAAGAGATGGTCAGAGACCTGAATGGCCTGATATCCGATAGTCCCAACGCCCATAGGTTGGAACATTCCATCGAAGTTCAGATTCCGTTCATTCAATACATAGATCCCAGTGCAAAGATATTGCCGGTAATAATGTCCCGACAGGACCGGTTGACCGCAGGTCGTCTGGGGGACATACTCAAAGCTGTCTGCCGCAATAGGGATGTGGTGGTCATCGCCTCCAGCGACCTGTCCCATTATATCCCGAAAGATATGGCTAAGGTGTTGGATTCCAAAGTATTGGAGGACATAACCTCACTGAACCCTGACGGTATCTTCGAGACGGTCAGGTCTCACCGTATATCTGCCTGTGGATATGGTCCCATCGCCACGGCGATGAGGGCGACGGACCCTGGAAGTGCAGAGGTTCTGAAATATTCTAACTCATACGACTCGTTGGGTGGCGACCCCAGTGCCGTTGTCGGATATGCTTCTGTTGCGATGTATAGAAAATAAGGTAAAAGGTTTAAGGACAAATCAGTAAGGTATGTGTTTCAGTCTTTTTAGGTCCGGTTCATATACCATTCCTTTGTCCATCAGAGCGTCGGAGATCTCTTCCAACTCGGTGGCGGATATACCTTCGGCCTCCGCACTCCTTTCCACTTCGTCCCTAGGGGCACCCCGTCCGTCGGTATCAAGTTCGGTTATGATACGGAGTACAACGTCCTCCATGTCCTGACGACCGGCAACCGACTGTTCCGGGTCAATATCTATCTCATCCGGTCCTATGTCCTCGGGGAACCCGAAGTCTATGGAATTATCTGGCAGGAGCATCCTAAGCGCGTCCTGTATGGTCTTAACGTAGTGTGACGAAGTAGGCACGCCATAATTGTTTAGTGCCATATCGATACCTTCTGCCTCGTCCTCGGAGAATCCTGCATCCACCAGGTCCTTTTTGGAAGTGCTTTCCACCGCCATGGCCTTCTTCATTCTCAATAGACGTTCCCACAGCGAGTTAGCCGCACTGAGGATCCATTGATTTCTAACCTCTTCTTCGACTTGTACTATCGTTTCAGGTCTTACGGAAACGAAAACCCGTTGATCATCTGTGGTATACGTCCGTACTTTACCTACAACGGCAACAAAGGAGGGAACTTCAAGGTCAGCGATGGCCGAAGCGGCCTCTGGCTGGAATTTCCCCACGTTTATGAAAAAGCTACCGTTAACATCTTGGATACGACCTCTCCAAAGCGGTTCTTCCTCGTTGCCTATGTTCTCCTTCTCGGTAAGTACTCCGGCTACCAGGACCCTGTTGACCACAGCCCCTAATTTCGTTATGACGTAGAAGGGGGACATCTCCTCCTCGCCTTTCGACGAGAATGAGGAGCTGTTCAGTTCACTGGCGAAAAGTCTCCAGGCCGTCTCCCTGTTGATCATAAGGACGCCTCCACCTTTGCGAGGAGTTTCTCAGCCTCTTCGGTAAAGTTTTCTTTAACTACATCGGCATCTCTAACAATCATCATAGGCCCGTATTCGTCACTGAGGACGTTACCTACCAGGGATAACCTTCTCATTATCATCTTCTTAGCGAGTTCGTGTGAGACCTGTTCAATGTTGCCTTTGGCTCTTGCAAGCCCTTCTGCCATTCCCATTGTGACGCCTGTTAACTTTTCTGTAAGGTCACGGTTAATGATTGCGCTTATCGCGCCTGTACCGTCATCCAATGTGAGTTTCATCCTAAGGTCCATAACAGGTTCTACCTTCCCGTGTGCTTGGCATTCGCTGTTGATTATGGAGCGGTTACATTCAGGACATCTCTCGATCAATCCGCTTCCCCGTCTAACATCGACGACGGTCCCGATCACGTTGATGTCTATCCCTCCACCTGTGCGTAGGATATCGCCGATCTTTTTTACCGTCGCATCATCGGATATCTCGCCAAATGTATCGTCCACCCGGCTGATTTCAGCCCTGTCGCCGATGTTCAATTGCGGTATACCTTTCCAAGCCCGTATGTATGCGTTCTTGACGCAGACTGTCTCTCCCTCTTTGAGATTCATATCGTTCCATGCGGAATACTGTATCTTGCCAGTATCGTCAGCCAGCATACCCGAGTACACGACCTTGGGTTCTCCTTTGACGGTAATATTGCGTTCTTCGGTGGAAAGTATACGTCCTGTAACAGTTACGTTACCCATACCGCCGGTGATCTCGCCTATCTTACATTCAGAGGCTTCCATGGAGATAACCCTGTCCGGAACGTCTATCCGCATGCCTTCTGCAGACCCTATGGATCCCCGGCCACCTATGTTGACCTGTACCTTATCGTTCCAAGTTTTAGTATAAGCGTTCCTGAGCCAGTATACGGAGCCCTTCTCCATCGTTATTTCTTGTTTCTCCCAGACGGTGAACGAGGCCGTACCGCTCTCGTCGCCGATTATACCTGAGGTGATAGTTTTGGGACTTCCTCTTACGGTTATCTCTTTTTCTTCTATGTATACGATTCTTACGAGTATGTCCACGCTCTGTTCCGTTCCGTTCAGTTCACCGATCTTCTTGACCGCAGATGTCTGGAAAGGGGTCTGTTCCAAAGCTCCATATTTACGGAGTATTCCTCTTTTGGCTGCTTCCGGGGAGACGTGGAACTCGTTGACATACTTTTTCAGTTCGTTCATGAGTTCGGAGTCGTCGACCTTATCATTCAGCACCCTTTTCAGTTCTTCAAAGTGGGGTGTTAGTTCTTGTTCATCCATTTTATCGACCTCCGCTTACGCGGTTAAACATACTTACGGGTACACACTATAAAACCTAACCCGGGGGGTTCGCCGAATATTCCGAATACTATTCCGGACGGGTATGGACCGAATCTTTAAATGTATTAGAACTATCAGAGCATATGGTTCCGAAAAAGAAGATTGATGATATTATTGACGGGTACGATCCCGCCGACATTACCATTGCGACGCTTTGTTCGCATTCTTCACTTCAGATTTTTCACGGTGCCCGTAAGTTAGGGTTCAAGACCTTGGGTCTGACCGTGTCTCATGATACTAGATACTACGACGCGTTCCCATTGGCCAAGCCTGATAAGATTATCAAATACAAGGATTTCGACGAAATGGAGGCTCGTATCGGAGAACTCCATGACATGAACGTGATCATAATCCCTCACGGGTCATTCGTTGAATACATGGGCGCTAGGAGGTTCGAGAATTTTGCCGTACCTTCGTATGGTAATCGTGGCGTTCTAGCTTGGGAATCCGACAGAGAGATGCAGAGGGAATGGATAACCTCTGCTGGTGTCCCTATGCCACGTCTGATATCCGATGCTAGAGAGATTCACGAACCTGTGATGGTAAAATATCACGGAGCTAAAGGCGGTCGCGGATTCTTCATAGCTAAGGATTATCCTGATTTTAAGATGGCTATCGATAACACGCAACCGTATACGATTCAGGAATATTGTCTGGGGACCAGATATTATATCCATTTTTTTTACGATCCTAACAAGAAGGACGGTTACCTATGTGGCAATGGCGGTTCCTTAGAACTGCTTTCCATGGATCGCCGTGATGAAAGTAACATAGACGAGATGTATAAACTGGGATCCATCGAGGATTCGAAGAGGCACGGATTATATCCGTCATTCGTGGTCACAGGGAACACCCCGGTGGTATTACGTGAATCTTTACTTCCGAAAGCTTTTGAGATGGGTCAACTGGTGGTTGACCGTGCTTATGAGATGTTCGGGGGCATATGGGGGCCATTCTGTTTAGAGACCGTGGTCAACGATAAGTTACAGTTCAAGGTATTCGAGGTTTCAGCTAGGATCGTCGCAGGTACCAACCCGTTCATATCCGGGTCCCCGTATTCTGACTTCATATATCCCGGACTCAGTACCGCGGGCCGTATGGCTTTGGATATAAAGGATGCGGCTGAAAACGGTAGACTTAAGTCTATATTGACATAATTATACGGGCACATTATATATCTTCAAACGATAACGATTTGATAACCTAAGAGGCACCATATGGTATCAAAAAGACTTTTGAATGTTCCGGCATCAGGGACTATAGCTATTTCTAATAAAGTCAGTAGATTAAAGGCCGAAGGAGAGGACATAATCTCGTTCTCTATGGGAGAGCCAGATTTTACAACTCCTCAGAATATAGTCGACTCTTGTAAAGATTCACTGGACCAAGGGTTCACACACTATACACCGTCTCTAGGTATACCTGAGCTCAGACGTGCCGTGGCGGAGATGGCACACAATGAGAACAATATTCCCTGCCGAGGTGCGAATGTCCTTATAACGCCTACCAAACAGGCCATTTTTATGACATGTCTGGCTTATCTCGACCCTAACGACGAGGTACTCCTACCGAACCCAGCTTGGGTATCTTACGAAGCTTGTATTCGCCTTGCAGGTGCTGTACCTGTATTCGTCCCTACATATTTTGAGGACGGCTTCGTCATTGACCCAGCATTGTTGGAGGCGGCAATCACCCCCAATACGAAAATGATGATCATAAATTCTCCCTCTAATCCTACGGGATGCGTTATCCCTGAGAACGTCCTGAAAGAGATAGCGTCCATAGCCGCGGAACATGACATACTCGTTCTGTCCGACGAAATCTACGAGAAGGTCATCTACGAGGGTAAGCACATCTCCATGGCATCCCTTCCAGATATGTTTGACAGGACCATCACCGTTTCTGGACTTTCCAAAACCTATGCTATGACTGGATGGAGGATGGGATGGGCGATAGCCAATGAAGAGATGTTGGGAAATCTCAACAAGTTACAGTCACATTCCATATCCTGTTGCGTATCATTCGCACAACAGGCATCCATAGAGGCCATTAAAGGGGATCAGAGCGACCGTTACGAGTTCATCAAGCAGTTCACACAACGTAGGGACCTTGCCGTGGACCTCATCACCGAGATGAAAGGCCTCGACGTGAATATTCCCAAAGGTGCGTTCTACCTGTTCCCAAAATATGACGTGGACCTGAAGTCCAACAAGTTAGCCACCATGCTCCTGGATCAAGCACACGTTGCGGTCACTCCAGGTTCGGCATTCGGACCTGCAGGCGAAGGGTACTTCAGAATATCCTATGCAACCAGCGAGGATCAGATCCGTGAGGGACTCGGTAGGATCAAATCCTTCCTAGCCAACCTTTAAGCACGGGCGTCCGTCAAAATAAATATAGGTTAAGGCATAGGCGTTACCGTTCGTCTGCCTGTGGCATGACGAACAGAGGGATTCCGTTTGAGTAGACAACTTTTCACCGTAGGCCCCGTGAACGTAGAGCCAGAAATACTTGAGGCAATGACCAGGCCGATGATCACCCACAGATCCAAAGAATACAAGGAACTTCATTCATCCATAGTTGAGAAGATCCGTAAGGCTTTGGACACTGACCTGGATATATTCCTTGTAGGAGGGTCTTCCACGGTGATGATCGAAGGTGCCATCAGGAACGGGATATCTAGAAAATCTTTAGGTATCACCGGTGGGTCCTTCGGTGATAGGTCCATTGAGATCGGAGAACTTAACGGTAAAATTGTTGAAAAGGTAGAGGTTCCACCAGGTAAAGGCATCCTACCGAAACACATAGAGAACAAGATAGAGAACGACATAGAAGCTGTCCACTGGGTCAGTAATGAGTCTTCCACGGGGGTGTTTAGTGACTCCACGGCAATAGCCGACGAGGTACGTGGACAGAACCCTGATTCACTTGTCATCATCGACGCTGTAACGTCAGCTTTCGCTATGGACCTGGATATGAAGAGATTAGAACCCGACGCCCTTGTGTTCGGGACACAAAAAGCCTTGGCCCTACCGCCTGGCCTAGGTATGATGGCATGCTCGGAAAAGTTGCTTAAAAAAGCTTCTAAGGTTGAGAACCGTGGATTCTTCACGGACCTTTTAAAGATCAAGAAACAGAGCGACGTTAACTACGCTTTGACCACGCCACCCGTGTCGTTGATGTACGCGCTGGACCTTCAACTGGATAGGATGTTGAAGGAGGGCATGCCCGCCCGTTACAGACGTCATCAGGAGATGGCCGACCTAGTAAGAAACTGGGCGGACAGATTATACGGGATATTCCCTGACGAAGGGGTCCAATCCAACACCATCGGTGTCTTGAACCGTGGTACTCTTGATTTCAACGAGTTCCATACGGCGTTGAAGGCCAGAGGATACGAGATATCCAACGGCTATGGTGTTATTAAAGAAAAGACGTTCAGAATAGGGCACATGGGAGACCTTACCCAGGCAAGGGTTAAAGGTCTACTAGGTGTCATGGACGAAATACTGGATGGTATGCAATGACAAAAATTCTAGTTTCAGACCCCCTCAGTGAAGAGGGCCTTAAGATCCTTAGGGATTCGGGCTTCCCAGTAGATGAGAGGTTCGAACTTCCTGAGGATGAGCTCTGTAAGATAATAGGCGATTATGATTGTCTGATAATCAGGTCTGGTACCAATGTGACCAAGAAAGTCATCGACGCCGCTAAGAAGCTGCGCGTGATC
Organism: uncultured Methanomassiliicoccales archaeon; assembly: GCA_964369035.1. Taxonomy (GTDB): domain Archaea; phylum Thermoplasmatota; class Thermoplasmata; order Methanomassiliicoccales; family Methanomethylophilaceae; genus VadinCA11. Next base: position 6,656 of record CAYJDU010000028.1, read on the forward strand.
GGTCGTGCCGGTGTAGGCGTAGATAACATAGACGTTCCTGCGGCAACGGAAAAAGGCATTCTTGTTATGAACACCCCGTCCGCTAACATACTTTCAGCGGCTGAACATACATGTGCTCTGTTACTTTCACTTGCCAGGAATATACCCTTTGCTCACGACTCTATGCACAGAGGAGAATGGAAACGTTCTAAATATACGGGCGTCGAGATGAACGGTAAAACCCTAGGTATCATAGGTGTGGGACGTGTAGGTGGAGAGGTCGCAAAACGTCTCAAGTCATTCAACATGACCCTGGTGGGATACGACCCGTTCCTACCTAAGGATGTGGCTGACAGTATCGGAGTCCGTCTTACCACCTTAGAGGAGGTTCTGACGATATCCGATTTCATGACCATCCATACGCCTCTGCTACCGGATACCAGGAATATGATATCCACCAAGCAGTTCAACATGATGAAATCCAACGCCAGGTTAGCCAACGTCGCCCGTGGCGGTATCGTGGATGAGGAAGCGCTTTATGTCGCATTGAAGAACAAGACCATCGCTGGAGCGGCGTTCGATGTCTGGTGCGAGGAACCTATCTGTGAAGCCAACAAGAAACTTCTTGAACTTGACAATATCATCACTACGCCTCATCTGGGAGCCAGTACGGTGGAGGCACAGGAACGTGTAGCTACCGAGGTGGCCGAAGCGGCCGTGAAATTCCTCAAGGATGGTATCATCACCAATGCGATCAACGCACCACGTGGTAAACTTGATCCAGAGACCGAACAGTACGTACCACTTGCGGAACGCATGGGAGTACTGGCACATCAGCTTAACGGTAATGCGCCCATCGATGGGTTAGAGATAATCTACTGCGGCAATCTGGCGTCCAAGCAGACCAAGATGCTTACGATATACACGGTGATGGGTGTACTGAAGTACATCATCGGTCCTGGACAGGCTAACATAATAAACGCCTTACCCATCGCTAAAGGTAAAGGCATCACGATCAAAGAATCCTCTACGGATGAAGCTGAGGATTACACGAACATCATCGAAGTAAGGACAACATCGGGTAAAGAGACCCGTTCCATCCGCGGTACCGTATTCGGTGGACAACCAAGGCTTGTCGGTATAGACGAGTACAGTTTTGAGGTACCTATGTCCGGAGATATCGTTTATGTTAGATACAAGGATGCTCCGGGTATGATCGGTAAGATTGGAACCGCAATAGGTGATGCAAATATCAACGTCGCACAGATGGCAGTGGGAAGGTCCGAGGACAATGCGTTGATGTTGCTCATAGTAGATCAGGACGTTAAATCCGATGTCCTGGAGAACATAGTGAAGGTCTCGGGGGCGAAAGACGCAAAGTTTATCGACCTCGTGGACAATTAAGGATGAAGGATTGACCATGGAAGTAACGATAACGGTGGAAGAGCTTACACAAGCTATCAGGAACGGAATACGTGAAGCGAACAGGGAGATGGAGGAAGATGAAGCATATCTGCTGGCACTCCACGTTCTGAACTTCTTTGGATATTCTGACAGGATAATCGATAACATATTGGAGCCTGAGGACCGTGACGCCTTCTACATGCTCGAGGACGCAGGTATACTTACTACCGAGCGTGAGGAGACCACCCTGTACGACGGAAGAGAGTGGAGGATCCACTTCTGGCTCTTCAGAAAGAAGAGGATCGAAGCATTGATAGAGAATATCGATGTTGAAGAACTGGAGGCCCAAGTAGAAGAAACGGTCTACGACGAGCTTCCGGACGACATTTGGAAGAGATCCTAAGTCCACAACACTTTTTACTTCCATGGGGGTGCACCCCCATGGACCTTTTTCCTTACACTTATAGAGATGGCCAGGAAGACATGGTCAAATTTCTATACGAAGTATCCATAATTGGAGGAGCCGCCGTAATAGAATCAGGTACTGGCACAGGTAAAACCATCTCTTCCCTTTCTGCGGCTATAGATGCAGCAAAGTCCACAGGCTGTAAAGTAATTTATTTAACTAGAACCAAATCCCAGCAAAAACAGGTAGTTTCAGAATGTGCCAGGATATCTGAAAAACTTCCATTGTTATGTGTTCCGTTACAAGGCAGGCAAGCATCCACGTGTCCTATGATGGCAGATGATCCGGAGCTTTCCACGGGAAATTCAGAAGAGTTATCTAAATTATGTTCCGAATACAAACGCAAAGAAAACGGAATCTGTGAATGTAAATATTTTGCTAACATAGAAAATGTTGAAATAGCCAGCATAACAGAATACATGCGTAGCGAACATCCCACACAAGAGGATTTTTATGCTTATTGCAAAGAACGTGAACTTTGTTCTTATGAATTGATGAAACACGTTCTACCAGACGCGGACGTAATCATAGCGCCATATCCATTTATTTTCATGCCTGTAGTATTTCATAGATTCATAGAATGGGCAAGTGTCCCTATTTCTTCTATGATCCTTGTTGTGGATGAAGCTCACAATCTTCCTGATTACTTACGGGAAGTCATGACATCAGAATACAGTCTTAAGGCACTGGCACTTGCTGACAAGGAGGCAAAAGAATGGGGTAATCCTGAGGTTGCTGAAGGCTTCAAACTAACTGATTTTATTGATGTCATGAGTGACGTTATAAAATCTGCGCGAGAATATCTGGTTGAGGACGACGGTCTTGTTCCGCCTTATTTTTTACAAGATGAGCTTATGGAACGTTTAGGTACTGGGTCTCGTACAATATCTAATATCGTCATGTCATTAATTGACATAGGGGAGATAATCTCTGAAGCTAAGAAAAAGAATAAGAAACTTCCTCGAACATACATAGGTTCATTAGGACGATTTTTACAACACTGGTACACTACAGAAGAAG
>CAYJDU010000029.1:0-9522 GCA_964369035.1 uncultured Methanomassiliicoccales archaeon
AATAGGGCGTATCTGTTGATGCTTCGATTTGAATGCATTGGGCGGATGTAATAGCCAATAATATCGCAGAAAGTTGCGAGAAGCCACTCATCGCTACGGGGATAAGTCCCACGGGCATCATACACGTCGGTAGCCTCAGGGAGGCGATCACCGGTGAGTCGGTGAGATGTGCTGTAGAGGGTTTAGGTAAGGAAGTTAGACTGATCTATCTGATAGATTCTTTTGATCCTCTTAGAAAAAGATATGATTTTTTACCAGCGGAGTATGAAAAATACGTCGGAATGCCCATATCCAGAATACCTTGCCCTTGTGGTAAACACAATAATTATGCACACCATTTCGTGCAACCGTTCCTTGATGCCGTGGATTCGTTAGGCGTTCAGTGCGAAATAATCTGGACTCATGAGCTTTACGAAGAAGGAAAGTTCGCCAAAGCTATAGATCTGACAATGAAGAAGAGAAGTCAGGTGATAGATATTATGACCGAGGTCACCGGTAAGGATGAAAATCCTAACTATGCGCCATATACGCCAATATGTTCTGCGTGTGGTAGGTTCGTTCAACCCGTCTTCGATACATACGAGTTCCCGTTCATGGAATATAATTGCGACTGTGGTAACAGTGGCAAAGCGGACGTCCGTAAAGCCGATGGCAAATTAACATGGAGATGTGAATGGCCTGCTAAGTGGATGATATTCGGGACATCCGCGGAACCCTTTGGAAAAGACCACGCCGCCGCAGGCGGATCATACGACACGGGTAAGAGAATCGTTGAAGAGATTTATGATTCCAAAGTCCCTATCCCGATACCCTACGAGTTCGTCCAGCTGAAAGGGGTGGGTCAGATGCACAAGTCATTGGGATCCCCGGTGACTGGGATGGACGCCATCAACATGACGCCGCCAGAAATCCTGAATTATCTGTTCCTCAGGGTCAATCCTTCAAAGGCGATAGATTATGATTCAGGTATGGGTATCCTAGACATTGCTGACGAGTATGATAGGGTAGAGCGTTTGTTCTTCGAAGGTGGCTTCAATGAATCAGAGGAGAATCTGGTACGTGCTTACGAAATAGCTCAACATAACCACGTTCTTCCACATCTTCCACATCAGATATCTTATAGACATCTCGTGAACGTGGTTCAGATGACCCCTACATTCGAAGGTGTACTTGAGGTATTAGGACGCACAGAGGATCTTTCTGACATGATTCCAAGTGAGACGAAGAGGCTTTCGCGCAGGGTCGATTGCGTTAGATACTGGCTCAATGGATTTGCTCCTGATATGGTGAAGTTCTCAGTTAGCAACACAATTCCTGCCGGTGTAGAACTTTCGATGAACGAGAAAGTTTTCCTAAAGACCCTATCAGTAAAATTCTATGATAGTAAGTGGGATGCGGACTCTATCGGTTCCATAATTGCAGATACCGCCAAAGAATCTCCTATTGGACTTAAAGGCGGTTATACTGCAATGTACAAGATCCTGATCGGTAAGAAGGGCGGACCTAGACTTGGAACGTTCCTTGCTAGTATGGACAAGAGCTTTGTGGTCAATAGGATTGTTCAGGCATCCTATTGATCACAGTATGCCCATATCCGTGAGCTTCTCAGGAAGGTAAGTGTCGGTAACGAAGTCAAGGCCATATTTGGCCAAAGCTTGCTGTTCCGCCTTCTTACCCATGCCTAGCATGGCCTGTATCTCGTTCTTCCAGAACTCGTCCTTGAAACGCGGGTCAGAAAGTTCAGCGTTAAGTGCTCCTTTGTCCTTATCCGTAAGGGTGTCGGTAGGTAAATCGTAGTTTAGGATATCTGATGGGGTTATACCTATGAATTGTGCGGTAGGTGTAGCTAGATAGTCTGAGATATGTGCGGTCTTAATGGCTCCATATGCCACCGAGGCATATATCCTGAAAGACCACGGATCACCGTCGGTGAAAACAGTTACTGGAAGATTTAGCTCTTCGTTCAATCTTTTCATGAAACGTCTGGTGCCTCTTGTAGGTTGTCCCTTTAGATGTACCAGTAATGCATTATATTTCTCGGGGAATCCGTTCTCTACCAATCGGTCGAACATTCCTCCTGTCTCTATAGCTATTACGAATTTCGCACCGCATCCTTTAAACTCTATTTTTTCAGGTCCTACGTTGTAAGGTATCCCATAACCGGAATCACCCACGTCGTCGATGCAGTTTATTTTTTTCCTCTCACCTTTACGAGTCAGTTCGGTAAGTGTCAGATCCCCGTAAATCCTAGCTCCGTCCTCTTCTGGACGTAGTTTGAAGTCTTCACGCATAAGACCGGTCAGGATCTCTAGGTCCTCGGCAAGGATAACGCTCTCGTCCTGACTGCTGAATTTTGCGTTGTTCCAGCCTTCCGATATGTAATACATCTCCCTCAGCGTGGATGATTTCTTAGTGTCCAACATTCCTTTTATGAAATCCGCGGTGTAGACGGTCCTGAGGAGCATAAGTGCTCCTTTAACGGTCTTAGCGGTACGTAAGGTCTTCAGGTCCCCGTAATTCCATACGCTGGTCTTAGGGTTGAATTCTATGTTCCTTTTTGATCTAAGGGCCACCTCCATGGTAGGGATGTTGCCGTTGTTCATATGATCATAAAGATTCTCAACAATGCCTGTGAGGCTGTGTATAGTTATATCGTTCCGTCCTGTCATTCGCCAGCCTCCTTTTCGAACTCCTCGTCTTCAAGGGTTTCTTCTTCCTCTTCTTCCTCGGGGACGTCATCCTCCATGATATCGTCCTCTTCGGTGATCTCGATACCTTTTATGCCCCAATCTCCTGGTAAAGGTTCGGCACCCATAATGATTATAGGGTTGATGCCTGAAATATAGATGTCTTCGTTAGAGAAGGTATCTGCCATATCGCCGTTCAATTCGAAAGTGATGATGGTGGACGTGGACGGTTGAAGGTCCGTAATCTCCCAGAAGGCCCTCCCTGTATCGTCAAGTTCTTTGAAGCAGGGATCGGTGAACAGTGCCAGATTAACAGATTCTTTTGGAATATGTGCGTGTAGACCGAAGTTCCTCACGTTGTTGGTGTAGTTGTAAATGGTATAGGTGAACCGTCTATCGTTCTTGTTGAGCTTTTCTAACGAAGGTTCGATCCACACGACGTTCATTATCTTAGTTATCGTACGATCCAGGTTTGGGACAGGACGATTAAGATATTCAGAGGTCTTTTTAGCAAGTTCGGGAAGTATTTCTTGGACGATCTCGAACTTGGCGTGGGTCTTGGAACGTCTTGCAATCTTATTCAAATGGCTCTTCAAATTCCTGGCACATAGTCTTAACGCGGCCGTTACCTCGTTCAATATTTCAGGATAGCTTGCGATAGCTTCTTTTCCTTCTGATGTGAAAGGTACCTTTGTTGAAGCAACGTGCACAAGTATTATTGCCGGTCCATAAGGGATGCCTTTACCCCCTCTTTGTTCCAACCCGTAACGTCTCCAGTCCATATCCGATATTGCTTTAGTTATCGCGCAAGCACCTTGCTGATATAGAAGTGGGACTCGGTTGGCGAACCTAAGAATATTTATCTGGCTATCTGAAGGAATATCTCCTCCATACACTATACCTGCTTCCACTACGAAGGGATTCCCGTTAGCCGTCCTCGGTGCCCTTGTAACTGGCGTGGCATAATAATCTGGACGTAATCCGTCCATGACGTGCATAAGTCCTTTCTTAATCAGCGTATCGCCGATAGGTGAAAGACAGTCTGTCTGAGGTGCCATTATCTTAACTTTTTCAATGGCCTTGATGATTTCAGCGCAATCGTTCCTCGTCAGTTTCCCTGGCGCAAGTTTTGACCGGATTCCAGATATCTCAAGTATTTCGTCAGCTATCCGTTTTGTAACTCGGGAAAAATCTTGTCTTAGGAACGATTCGATGTCTTTCTGTTTGCTTGAATGAGCGTATTTTATAAGGTCTCCAATCTCCATCCCTTCAGGATGGGGTTTGATCTCCCTCGGTTTTATAGGAACTATTTCAGTAGCCTTCTCAAAAGTCCACTTTTTACCATCTGGGTCTTGGAATGTTACTGATGCGTGAGGGTTAACTATAGCGGTGTTCTTTAGATATTCGAATATGGACTGTTTACCTGTAACGTATCTACCTTTTATGGTGAATTCCACACTTGTCCCGTGATCACGGTCCCAGATGAACGCTTGATCATTCGTTCTCAACGGTCTATTGTTCTTTGTGTCAACGACGATGTCCATTTCCCATGCGACCTCGTCCTCACCAGATATCTTTGAGATAACATGTGCAGGTTTTCCAGTGGTAAGGTATCCGTACATCACAGTGGCAGAGATACCGATACCCTGTTGACCTCTAGATTGTTTAAGTGCGTGAAACCTGGACCCATATAGCAGACGTCCGTAAACGTTGGGCATGGAATTATGTACTATGCCAGGGCCGTTGTCTTCTACAGTTATCCTGTAGTCATCATCTTCCAAGCGCTCTATCTTTACGGAGATTTCGGGCAGTATTTCCGCTTCCTCACAGGCATCCAGTGAATTATCCACCGCTTCTTTGACACCCATCAGCAATGATTTGGAACGTGAATCGAATCCCAGGATCTGCTTATTCTTCTCGAAGAACTCGGCAACAGAAATCTCCTGCTGTTTGTCTGCTAGTTTATAAGCTATCGATCGGCCTTTCGCCTCAGTTTTAGAGTTGGTTTCAATATCAGTAGAGCGCATCCAATTTCCCCATTGTTAAGGCTGTTTTTACCTTTATCGGTTGGAATATGGATTTTTTACTCTTCAGATTTGAAAGTCTCTCCACACTTGGGACAGAATTTTGCGGTGGGCGGAACATCCAAGCCACAAACTGGACATTTGAAAGTTGAATATGTGATCTCTACGGTCCCGTCGGCATGTTCGACTTCTATCTCAATGTCGTCGAATTCAACACCACATTTGGGGCAGACTGACGCATCCTCTGGTACTTCGGCGTTACAGTCAGAGCAAGTAAAGAAGTCTTTCTTCTTTGGCTTCATCTCCACTGGAACATCGATATATTTCCCGCACTTACGGCAAGATACCTCGCCTGGTAGGACGATGGCCCTGCACTCTTCGCATCTACCATATCCCTCTGGATACAAGCGTCCCTGTTCGACCATCCTAGCCTGGGTCTTTTTAGCACTGGTCCTCATGGCGTATGTTAGGAACACGATCATGAAGTATAGTAGCATGAATAGGCCCAGTTCATATAACGATCCCATCCACATAGCAGAATTCTTACTGGATTCTGAAGGGTTGCCCGTCAGGAAGAAGAATGTCTGTTCTATTCTCTTGTCATCCGTATCAGTTGCAAAGAATTGGATGATGTACAGCTGATCATCTACCGAGAAGTTGTATGACACTGTATCGACCGTTTGAGTCACTGGCAATAGAGGTATTGGATCTGTAGGGCCGTTGGCAGTAGAGAAACCGACTTTGTCTATCTTAAAGAGTTCGGCGTTTGGTGCCAGGCCGGTCGTGTCATCGAATTTGACCGTGACATCATACATAGGAGCCGTATATGTCACAGCAACATCTGTAAAGGTGGTTGTTCCAGTAAATTCGGAATTGTCGTCAATGAATGTAGGTGCGGCGTAAAGGCCTCCTACCAACAGTGCGACAACGGTGAACACGACTCCGTGCATAACCATGACTTTCAGATTTTTTACTTTGAAGAAATGAGGTATGAGATACAATAAGGCAGGTATTATGAGTACCGCCATACATGTGAAGTATTGATAATATCCTGTGATCAAAAGCGCGAAAGATATCGCAAATCCTATCGCAAGTCCTAGGATCTGCTTGCTGTCGATGTCTATCTTCTTCTTTTCGTCACCTATTCGATCTCCAGTCATACCTAAAGCCATCAGGGCCTGTAACGGATTCACCGATTAAAAAGTATCTAAGGCGCACTAAGTCAGTGCCAACCCTAATATAACCTTTGAACATCAAGGATTAATTAGGGAACGAGAGAGAATTGGCAACGATAGAAGAACAGATTGCAGAGTTGGAAGAACAGATATCCAACACTAAGTACAACAAGGCGACAGAAGGCCACATAGGAAAGCTGAAGGCTAAGATAGCGAAGCTTTCCGAAGAAGCAGAAAAAAGACGTTCTAAGAAAGGTAACACCAAAGGTTTCTACGTCAAAAAGGCAGGCGACTCAACAGTAGCGTTGATAGGATTCCCGTCTGTAGGTAAGTCAACTCTACTAAATCAGCTTACAGGCGCGAAGTCCTCCGTAGGTGCATACCATTTCACAACTCTCGATATCGTTCCCGGTGTACTCGTATATAATCACGCAAAGATCCAGATATTGGATATGCCTGGTCTAATCAAGGACGCATCCCGCGGTAAAGGGCGTGGCCGTGAGGTCATCGCAGCCGCCAGAGCTTCGGATATAATCTTATTCGTCATAGATGTCTTCAACCCGAACATAGAAGTACTTTTCAATGAACTTTATGATTCAGGGATACGTCTCGATCAGAGAGCTCCCGACGTTGTGATCACGTCATCTGGACAGGGCGGCGTTATTGTTAAACCTACTCTTAAACTTACAAAAATAACTGAGGAGACCATCAGAGATATGACTATAGCATATGGTCATATCAACGCTACTGTCGTTGTCCGTGAGGACATAAACGTCGAGCAAATGCTCGACGTGCTTTCTGGTAACCGGGTTTACATAAAATCGCTAATGGCTGTCAACAAGGTCGATATGGCTCTTCCTGGACAGTTAGAGGGTGTCATAAAGAAACACGCGGATTTTCGTTTGGTCCCTGTTTCCGCAGTTACTGGATTTGGTATAGAGGATCTAAAACAGGCTCTATATGAGACGATAGACATGATACGTGTTTATCTGAAGCCACAAGGTCAGGAGCCGGACATGGAAGTCCCGCTGATCGTGAAGAGAGGTAACAGCATAGCCGACGTTTGTGAAATTATCCATAGGGATTTCAAGAACCAGTTTAGGTACGCCATGATATGGGGGACCAGTGCTAAGTTCCCTGGACAGACGGTGGGCATGGATCACGTTCTGGACGATAAGGACGTTGTATCGATAATTGTAAAACGCTGATTTATCTAACGTCGTTGTTAAATGTAAGTTCATCTTTATTGAAACTATAATCTATCCTATAGGATATGGTGTGAAAATGAACGGCAAAACAAAGATCATATTGATAGCGATTTTGGCCTTTTCCGCGATGACGCTGGGCGTCGCAGCGTATGAGGTCGATGACGCATACGCATTGAACGCTGATGAAGAGGCGCTTTTAGAGGCAAATAACGATATCCCTGAGATGTGGTTGTATGTAGCTATGGGAATCGTCGGAGTATTGACGATCCTGACTCTATCGCTTTATCGTCGTAAGCATAAATTCTGATATAACATCAAACCTCTTTTTAATCTCTTATTTTGTGTTTTTAAAGCAACACGTTTATTATCATTTCCTGTATAGCAGAGCGTATGATTCAGTGTCCCCGCGGAACCAGGGATTTTCTTCCGGACGAGATGGAAAGACGTAGATACTACGAAGGAAAGTTAAGGTCTGTGGCTCTTAGGTTCGGCTTTAGGGAAACGGAGACTCCTATATTCGAAAATTCTGAACTCTTTATTCTTAGAAGTGGCCCGAACATTCTGAACGAACTATACGTTTTCAAGGACAAAGGTGACAGGGAACTCGCTTTACGTCCAGAATTGACAGCTCCGGCAATACGTATGTTCGTTAACAATATGAGTAACGAACCAAAACCGATCAAAATATTCTATTTCGGCCAGTGTTTTAGATATGAACGTCCGCAGAGCGGTAGATATCGGGAGTTCTTCCAATTCGGTGCCGAAATCATCGGTTCTGCGACGCCGGAGACGGATGCTGAGACGATAGCATTAGCAGTAGCCATGATCAAAGACCTCGGTCTAAAAGAATACAAGGTTAGTATTGGACATATAGGAGTCCTAAGGCAGAAGCTTGCCGATGCCGGCGTACCTAACGAAAGGACCACAGAAGTACTTCAGAAACTCGATAAGAAACTGTACGATGAAGCACGTCCGATGATGGAGGACATGAACATCGTCCAAAGTGATATCGACGATATCTTCGAACTCACTGGAACTGTTGGAGGAACCGAGGTTCTAGACAAAGTGCTAGGTGATGCAGGAGATCATCTCAGGGCCGTGATCTCTTTACTTTCCGCCATGGGCGTGAATGATGTAAAAATAGATTTAGGCGTAGTAAGAGGACTTGATTATTACACTGGAATGGTATTCGAGGCCGAGGCGCCTGTGCTAGGGGCAGAAAAACAGATTTGTGGCGGAGGTTCGTACACTCTTTCCGAACTCTTCGGAGGAGAAAAAGTATTTTCCACCGGTTTTGCTATAGGATTCGATAGAATTCTTTTGGCAATGCAAAAAGAGGGCATAGAATACAAGTCCAAAGGTATAGATGTTTACATAGTGCCAGTATCCGAAGATGTACGCATAAAAGCCGTTGGGATTACGGCGATGCTCAGAAGTTCTGGCGTGTCATGTGATACGGATATAATGGGTCGTAAGATGTCCAAGGCCATGAAATACGCGTCGTCCACCGGAGCGAAATTCGTCATCATAGTAGGAAAGAACGAGTTGGAATTAGGTTCCGTAACGTTACGTGATATGGTCACCGGAAATCAGAGGATTGTTCCGATATCTGAATTAGTGAACGTAATTCAGGCCTGACGTCTGTCAAGTTCGATGTTGACCAGTTCGTCAGCACGTGGCATCATAAGTTCGTGACGTCTAACGTCGGTGAAACGTACTTTAGGGATCATGGAACATAGTGCCTTAGCATCCCTGTTCAATTCGATCAGTTCAGGTGCTTTCACTCTATATTCACCTCTCATCTGTCTGATGACAAGTTGAGAATCCATTATGAACTCAACATCTTTCGCACAGAGTTCTATCGCTTTCCGTATACCTGCTATCAGTCCGCGGTATTCTGCATAGTTATTAGTTTGAATTCCTATGTACTCTGACTCTTCGTGAATCACGTCGCCTTCGTGAGTGACGACTAGGCCGTAAGCGGAAGGTCCAGGATTACCTCTGGAACCCCCATCAGAAAATATCTTCAGCATCTATCCACCATAGGTCTGTTGGAACCGTCCACTTTAACAATCTTAGGTTCAATCAGACCGTCAGCCAGTTCATAACCTATTATAATGACAAGGTCGCCGACATCGCATAGATGCGCCGCAGCACCGTTTATGCATATATCTCCCGAACCTTCCTTCCCACGTATGGTGTAGGTTTCAAAACGGTTTCCATTGGTGATGTTCGCTACAGTGACCTTTTCACCCGTCAGTATACCTGTCAAATCCAGTAGTTCGCCGTCCACGGTTATGCTTCCCTCGTAATCAAGGCGGGTCTCGGTGATTGTGGCGCGATGTATCTTACTGCGGAGCATCCAACGCATGAACGTCATTCGGTCATACAGGTTAAAGAAACTTTCCCTTTATATTCTAATATTATG